>DASVRB010000283.1:0-3858 GCA_036388835.1 Thermoanaerobaculia bacterium
AGGCGGGGAGGAACGGGTCCACGGGCGAGATCATCAGGTGGACGTCGAAAGTCTTCTGCGTGTGCGGGCGTAGCGCCTTCACGACGGCGGGGCCGATGGTGATGTTCGGGACGAAATGCCCGTCCATGACGTCGAGATGCAGGACGTCGGCGTCGGCAATCGTGGCCAACTCGGATTCGAGATTGGCAAAGTCGGCGCTGAGGAGCGAGGGGGCGATTTTGATCATGTTTGTAAGGACTGGCTTTGGGCGTTGGGCTTTCGGGGCGTTTGGCCTGAGCGCCTGAAGTGTGATGCTCGGGGTTACTGCGTGACCGTTGCCGCGGGCTGCGGCACGTCGGCGAATCCGAGCTCCTCCTGCCGTGAGACGACGACTGAGATCGGGTCGCGGGTGCTGACGGGGGCGCCGCGGAGCGGGTACTGGCGAATGATGATGCCATCCGCGATTCCGGGGTAGGCCTCGTACTTGACGGTCGCGACGTTGAGGCCGCGCGTTTCGAGGGCGAGGCGGACGGATTCGAGCGGACGGTCGATCAGATCGGGCATCACGTACTGCGGCGCTTGCGCGGGGACGGCCACGAGCAGCGAGACGGGCGCCTGCGGCGCGACGACGGTGCCTTTCGGCGGATCGGCAGCCAGGATGCCGGTGGCGTCGGTGGCGACGTAAGAGAGGTTCTGCAGTTTCAGGTTTTGCTGCCCGAGGCGAAGCATGCCGGTGCCGGGAGTGACGCCGGCGAAATCGGGGACGCGCAACACGAGCGGACCTGCGCTCAGCTCGACACGGATGCTCGAGCCGCGCTTGATGAAGCTCGTCGCGCCCGGCGTGCGGTTCTGCCAGACCACGTGACCGACGGGCACTTTGTCGGAGTTGCGGCGATGGCTTTCGTCGACTTCCAGCTCCACGCCGAGGTCCTGGGCCATGTTGCGCGCGTCGACCACGGAGCGGCCGACCAGGTTCGGTGTCGGCAGCGAACGTCCTTTGACGAAGAACGTGAACCAGAAATAGGTACTGCTGCCGAAGATCAGCAGCAGCACCGCCAGGAAAAACAGGTTCTCGAAACAGCCGCGCTTCATCGCCGCTCGGCCCGCTCACTCTTCTCGTCGTGCGCTGCGACGTGACGCTCGCGATCGGCGCGGTATTCGGCTTCGTCGTATTTGCGGTCCTCGCCTTTGACGACGTACAGCGGAATCAGCGCTTCCTTCCAGACATCCTCGACCCGCTGCGCGAAGACGAATTTGAGATTGCTCTTCGTCTCCTCCGGCACTTCCTGCAGGTCTTTGCGATTGCCTTCCGGCAGGACGACCGTGGTGATGTTCGCGCGATGCGCGGCCATCACTTTTTCCTTGATGCCGCCGACGGAGAGGACTTTTCCGCGCAGCGTGATCTCGCCGGTCATGGCGACGTCGTGCCGCACTGGACGCTCCCCCATCACCGAGGCGATGCAGGTGGCGATCGCGACACCCGCGGACGGTCCGTCTTTCGGGATTGCACCGGCCGGGAAGTGAATGTGGATGTCGTGCTCGGCGAACTTTTTGTCTTCGATGTCGATCTCGTGCGCCTTGGAACGGACGTACGAGTACGCGGCCGAAACCGATTCGCGCATGACGTCGCCGAGCTGGCCGGTGACGGTGGTGCGTCCGCTGCCGGGCATGCGCGTCGCCTCGATGAACATGATCTCGCCGCCGAACTGGGTCCAGGCGAGGCCGGTCGTCACACCGATCTCCGGATGACGCTCGGCGAATTCGTGCTCGTATTTCGGGAGGCCGAGGTACGACTCGACGTCGGCGCGGGTGACGCGATGGAGCTGCAGCGGCGGCGCGGCGTTCGCTGCTTCTTCATAGACGTCCTCGATTTCGGGATCGACTTCCGGCGCCGGCTGCGCCGCGACTTTGCGCGCGATCTTGCGAAGCACGGTGGCGAGATTGCGCTCGAGATTGCGCACTCCCGATTCGGCGGTGTAGTCGCGGACGATGTGCAGGATCGCGTCGTCTTCGAGCTGCGCCTGTTCGGCCACGAGGCCGTGGTTGTCGAGAAGCTCCGGCACGAGGTGCTCTTTCGCGATCTGGAGTTTTTCGTTTTCGGTGTAGCCGGAAAGGCGGATCACTTCCATCCGATCGCGCAGCGGTCCCGGAATCATGTCGAGGACGTTGGCGGTGCAGACGAAGAGCGTGTGCGAGAGGTCGAACGGAATCTCGAGGTAGCGATCGACGAAGGCGTTGTTCTGCTTCGGATCGAGCACTTCGAGGAGAGCCGAGGCGGGGTCGCCGCGGAAGTCTTTTCCGATCTTGTCGATCTCGTCGATCATGATCAGCGGGTTGTTCACGCCGACCTGGATGTAGCTCGAGATCAGTTTGCCCGGCATCGCGCCGATGTACGTTTTGCGGTGGCCGCGGATCTCCGATTCGTCGGTGACGCCGCCGACGGCCATGCGCACGAACTTGCGTCCGAGCGCGTCGGCGATTGCAGCGCCGAGGGACGTCTTGCCGACGCCCGGGGGTCCCGTGAAGCAGAGGATCGGACCTTTGAGATCGCCCTTCAGCTTGAGCACAGCCAGGAACTCGAGCACGCGCTCTTTCACTTTCTCGAGGCCGTGATGCCGCCGGTCGAGCATCTCTTCGGCGACAGTGAGATCGAGGCGATCGGTGGTCTGCTGCGTCCACGGCATCTGGAACACCGTGTCGAGATGTCCTTTGATGACCGCGTAATCGGACGATGACGGCGAGAGCTGCCCCATGCGCGTCACTTCGCGGCGGAGCGTCTGCTTGTGCTCTTCGAGCAGCGGCAGCGTCTCGACGCGATCGCGATAGGTGTCGGCCTCGCGTTCCGCGGCGTTGCTCTCCCCCAGCTCGTCCTGAATGATGCGCATCTGCTCGCGGAGGTAGCTCTCGCGCTCGCGGCGATCGATGGAGGTCTGAATCTGGCGCTGCAGCTCGCGATCAACGGTGGCGCGGCCGAGGTCGCGCGAGATCCAGTCGTTGAGCAGCTCGATGCGCTCGATTGGATTCACGGTCTCGAGCAGCAGTTGCTTTTCTTCGAGCGGGAAGTTGACGAATCCGGAGAGGAGATCGGCAAATGTATCCGGCCCCTCGGCGATGTTCATCTGCAGGATGTTGAGGAGCTCTTTCGAGTACTTCGAATCGCTCTCGACCAGCTTCTCGAACAGCGACATCGCGCGATGCATCAACTGGTCGGTCTTGACCAGTTTCGGAAGCGGCTTCGGGGCGACTTCGCGCAGTTTTGCTTCGAAATACGGCTCGTTCTGCAGCATCTGCACGAGCTCGACGCGCTGCCGTCCCTGCAGGAAAAGCTGGTAGCGATCGGCGGAGAGCGGCAGACGCTGCACGATGGCCGCGAGAACGCCGATCGACGAGAGGTCCTCGGGGCGGGGATTTTCCTTGTCGCCGCTCTTCTGACAGAACGCCGCGATCATGTTCTGATCGTCGGGGAGACTCTTGAGCAGGCGGACGTTCCGATCGATTCCGACCTGCAGCGAAAGCACGCCGCCGGGAAACAGCACCGACGACACGAGCGGGATGATCGGCAGCCGATTGGGGACGTCGAAGTCGGCCCAGTCAGGCGTCTGATTCGGATTCGGTTTGCCCTTAGCGGATTGTGCCATTCGTTTTTCTGTCGAGCGCGAATTGTAGTCGCGCTTCCCTCTCTCTCGAAACAAGTCCTTCACTGAGTTGAATTGCGCGCGAATGTGTCCAGCCGGTGAAGCGTCGGGCGGGCAGAACCGGACCTTCGTTCACGCGGCCGGACGCTTCGCCCGCGACAGGTGACGCTTCGCTCTTCGCGTGCGCTACACTGCCGCCTCGGCTCGGCACGCCGTTTGTAGTTTTCACCTCACATTGAGCGAT
>DASVRB010000284.1:0-3348 GCA_036388835.1 Thermoanaerobaculia bacterium
CGAGGTCGACGAACTCCGCCGAAACGTCCTCGCTCGTGATCGTCTCGTGCTCGACCCGCTTCGACAGCGCGCGCAGTCGCGCAAGCGCCGGCGTCAGCTTGTCGGCCGGCACGCGCAATGTGAGCCGCGCCCGCAGCAGCTCCCCTTCCCGCCACACCTGCGAGGCCGACACATACCCGCCCATCGCCTCCGCGGACCGCGTCGCTTCCGCAACCGCCTTCGTCGTATCCCCGACCAGCACCCGCATCTCCGCCGATCGAACGATCATGCGCGGCGCGGCAGCAGGTGCCGTTTTCAAATCAGCGGAGACGACCCTGCCGCTCGACTCCGCGGCGTCCGTCGACGCCGCGCGCGACGCACGAACCTGCTGCTGTTCACCCTTGCTGCACGCGCAAATCAGAAGAAGGAGAGCGATGACCGCGAGCTTGTTCACGCACCTTGGACGCACGAACGGCCTACAACGAAACCGCCAAACGCCTCACCCGCAGTCGCAGTAGGACCGCGCGCGGGAGGCGACGTAGGTGGCGTCGACCGGCTTGAGCAGGGTTTCGTCGGCCCAGGGGGCGAAGGTGCGGATCTCGGGGTTGGGGTCGCCGAGGATGATGACGCCGCATTTGGCGGCGTCTTTGTGCGTGCGTAAGACCTCGAGCGAGCGGAGGCCGTTCCTGGTGCCGAGATTGACGCCGAGGATGACCACATTGAAGGTGCGGTTCGCAAGGATGTCGACCGCGTCGCCGTCACGTGCGAAGGTCACGGCGAAATGGCTCTGATCGAGTGTGGCGATCAGCGATTTTCTGAAGGCGTCGTCGTCGTGAATGACCAACGCCGGACAACTCGGTCGCACCATGTTCTGTTCTCAGCCCGCAAAGCCCGCGCCAGCAAGCGCATTCGACAATGCCTGACAAACCTCGTCGCCGAAGCAACTGAAAATCACCCGGTCGAGCTCGGGATGCGCGGCCACGAACCTGCTGACCTCGCGCACCGCGATCGGTGCAGCCTCGGCGGGCGGATAGCCGTAGACGCCGCAACTGATGGCCGGAAACGCAATCGTGTGGACACCGTTCTCGAGCGCGAGCCGCAGCGACTCGCGGTAGCAGGACGCGAGCAACTCCGCCTCGTGCTGCTTGCCACCGCGCCAGACGGGGCCGACCGTGTGAATGACGTGCCGCGCCGGCAGTTTGTAACCGCCGGTGATGCGCGCCTCGCCGGTCGGACAGCGGCCGATGCGGCGGCATTCCTCGAGCAATTCGGGTCCGGCCGCACGATGGATTGCGCCGTCGACCCCGCCGCCGCCGAGGAGCGTTTCGTTGGCCGCGTTGACGATTGCGTCAACCTCGAGCTTCGTGATGTCGCCGCGAATCACCGTCAGTTTCGGCACTACTTCTTCTTCCTTCCGAGCTTCACGACGATGTCGTACTCGCTCTTCGTGACCGGCTGCACCGAAAGGCGCGAGCCCTTCTGCGTGACGACCATTTTCTCGAGCCCGGCCGTCGATTTGAGCGTCTCCAGCGGCACGATGTCGGCGAATTTGTCGACGAATCGGATGTCGACCATCGACCACGTCTCGTCTGCAGGTTCCGGACGCGCTTCCCGGCTCACTTCCGCCAGGCCGCTCACGCCCGAAGGCTTGGCGTTCGAGGCGTAGAACAGCACCTTGTCGCCGACCTGCATCTCCCGCATGAAATTGCGCGCCTGATAATTGCGCACCCCTTCCCACGAAGTGCTCCCATCCCGCTCCAGCGCATCGATCGTGTACGCACCAGGTTCCACTTTCATCAGCCAGTACTTCATGAGGCCGGAACGATGAAGGATGACGAGAGAACAGTCAACGCTGGGTTCCTCGGTGCCTCCGGTTCCTCGGTTCCTCGGTTCCTCCGTTCCTCGGTTCCTCGGTGCCTCGGTTCTTGGTGCCTCGGAGTCGTACCTCCTGCGTTCCGCTCTCCTTTCTCAATTCTTCATTCTGCGTTCTGCGTTCTGCATTCATCTTCAGCAAAGTCGGACACCGGCCACACCGAGGAACCGAGGAACCGAGGAACCGAGGAACCGAGGAACCGCAGCGACCAAAGGCCCCCTTCTTGCTCAAACGAGTTCTGCCATGGTCACGTTCGAGCATGCGCCGCCCGAGGCGCGGCAGTTGCTGCCGGTGCGCATCCGCGATCTCGGGCTGTCGCTCGAACGCTCGCCGATTGCCGAGCTCGTGAGGCGGCTTTATGCCGAGCTGGAGGCGAAGGCGCTGCGGCATTTCCGACCGCTCTGCTACCTCTCCGACGAATGGGGCTCCCCTTCCGGCGAGCCGGTGATCGGGATTCCGTTTTACCTCGGCGACCCACGCGTCTCGAATCTCGAGGACGCCGTCAATGACGTCGAAGACGAGCGCGAGATCATGAAGTACCTGCGGCACGAAGCGGGTCATGCGTTCAATCACGCGTACGAGCTCTACCGCACTGAACAATGGCGCGATCTGTTCGGCTCGACGCGCCGTCCGTACCGCGACGATTACCCCTTCGTCCCGTTTTCGCGTGAATACGTTCGGTATATCCCCGGCTGGTATGCGCAGAAACATCCGGACGAGGATTTCGCCGAGACGTTCGCAGTGTGGCTCGATCCGGAGTCGCGGTGGCAGGAGCGTTACGCCGGCTGGGCTGCAATCGAGAAACTTCAGTACGTCGATCGCATTGCAGGCGACCTCGGCTCCGCACCGCCCCCGCGGTCGGTCGGCCAGACCGACATCACCAGCGACGAGATGGAGCAGACCGTCGAGGAGTTCTATCAGGAGTGGCACGTCGACGAGACGCCGATGGTCACCGATCTCGCGGTCGATTCCGATCTCATCGACATCTTCAATATCCCCGGCAGCGAGACAGTGCCGGCGGCCGAATTACTGGCGCAGCATCGCCGCGACATCGTGGACAAGGTGAATTACTGGACCGGCGTGCGCCGGACGCTCGTCCGCGCGCTGGTGCTCGCAATCGAGAAACGGCTGCGCGAAATGCAGCTCTCCGCCGCGCGCGAGCGCAGCCGCCAGCAGATGATCGAGCTGACGGTCTACATCACCACACTGGCCATGACGTTTCTCATGGGCAATCGACGCCTGAAGCATCGGAGACCGGGTCAATGAAAGTGGCGATTCTGTACAACACGTTCGAGGGATACGAGGAGTACCCAGGCGCAAACATCGAGGCGGCGTCGGGCGGCCGCAAAAAGAAGAAGCAGAAAACCGATATCGAGGCCATTACGGACGCCTTGAGCGATTTAGGACACGAGCCGTCGAAACTGGCTGTGGACGGCCGGCCGCAGACACTGACGCAGATCGTCCGCTCGAATGCCGACCTCTTTTTCAATCTCGTG
>DASVRB010000285.1:0-2327 GCA_036388835.1 Thermoanaerobaculia bacterium
GCGCAATCGCTTTGAAGTCGCGCGCGAGCTGATCGGCGAATTCGTGCGCGGCCGCGTCGACGATCGCATCGGCCTCGTGACGTTCGGCAGCCGCGCCGCGACGCGCGTGCCGATCACGTACGACCGCCGCATCACGCAAGGCATTCTCGATCGCACGGAGATCGGCGATCACGGCAACGGCACGGCCATCGGTCACGCGCTCGCGACGTCGGTGAATCGGCTCCGCACGTCGAAAACGCGCAGCCGCGTGATCATTCTCGTGACCGACGGCGTGAACAACGCCGGCTCGATCGAGCCGCGCGTCGCGGCGCAGCTCGCCGCGCAGAGCGGCATCAAGGTCTACACGATCGGCGTCGGTTCCGAGGGGCCCGTGCCGCTGCCTGTCAAACGACAGAACCCATTCACCGGACAGATCGAGGTCGTCTACACGCACATCCGCGGCGAGCTCGACGAGCCGACGCTCAGCGCGATCGCAAAAACAACCGGCGGCGAATTCTTCCGCGCCACCGATCCACGGGCACTCGCCCGCGTCCTCCAACGCATCAACGCGCTCGAAAAAACGCGCCTGACCTCGCCCAAACGCGAGCAGATCGTCGAGCTGTACGGCTACCCATTGAGCGCCGGCCTCGCGCTACTCGCGATCGCGCTGCTGCTCGGGGAAACGGTTTGGATGAAGTTGCCGGGAGGCGTCGTGGAGTTCCTCGGAGTTCCTAGGGTTCCTCGGAGTTCCTCGGAGGAGCGGTCACCCGAGGGACTCCGAGGAACTCCGAGGAACTCCGAGATACTCCGAGGAACCGAGGCACCGAGGAACCGAGGAACTGCGCGCGGAGCGCGCGAGGGCACCGCATGAGCTTCCGCTCCACACTCGCACTCTGGCTGCTGCTGCTCGTGCCGATTGCGCTCGTGTTTCTGATTGGACGCGAGCGGCTGCGCACGCGGAGCGCGCGGCGATTTGTGTCGGCACGGTTGCGCGGTGAGGCCTTTCCTGCGCGCGTGTTGCGGCCGTGGGCGATTGCGGTCGGGTTCGCGTTCGCGCTGCTCGCGCTGGCGGGTCCGTACGCCGGGTACACGCTCGTGCCGGTGCTCGCGCGCGAGGCCAATCGCGTGCTCGTCATCGACGCGTCGAACAGCATGGCCGCGGAAGACGTCGGCACGTCGCGCCTCGGCGCGGCGAAAGCGATCGCGATGCGGCTTGCCGACGAGCAGCAGGGACGCGTCGCGCTCATCGTGTTCGAAGGAGCGGCGGAAGTCGTCGCGCCGCTCACCGACGACACCGCCGCCGTCACCTCGCTCATCGACACCGTTACGCCGGGCGAGATCGGGCAGCCCGGCTCCGACGTCGGCAGCGCGATCATCGCGGCGTTGCGCCTCCTCGAACAAGACACCGCGCGCAAGGCCGACATCGTCGTGCTCAGCGATGGCGAGGATCAGGGCGCGCGCGCTGGCGACGCCGTGCGCCTCGCGAAAACGCGCGGCATCGAAGTCTCGACGATCATGATCGGCAGCCCTGCCGGCAGCACGATTCCGACCGGCAACGGGCCGCTGCGCGATACCGGCGGCGAGGTCGTCACGACATACGCGCGCAACGAAGTACTCGGCGACATCGCCCGCGGCACGGGCGGCACGCTGCTCGAGAATCCGTTCGCCGAGCGCGCGCTCGATCCACTCCTCGCCGACGGCCTCGCCGCGTCGACGCGCGAAACGCAGACCCGTGTGCCGGTGGATCGCTATCAGTGGCCGCTGGCGTTCGCGTTCGTGATGCTGTTCGCCGGCTCGCTGCTCAACCGAGGTGCCGAGTGAAAGTCGTGATGCTGAGCGTCGGACTCTTTGCCGCGATTGGGGTCGGCGATTTTCTGCGTGAGACCAACTCGCACGCCGCCGCGTCGCGCGGGGCGAAAGCGTACGCGGAGAAAAAGTATGCGGACGCGGCGAAAGCGTTCGCGGAAGCGCAGCAGCTCGCGCATTCGGCACGCGGCGCGTTCAATCTCGGCACCGCCGAGATCGCGGCGGGACAGCGCGAACGAGGCTCGGCGCGGCTCGCCGACGCGATCGCCGATCCGGAACTGCGCGCGGATGCGCTCTTCAATCGCGGCAACAGCGCGCTCGCTGCGAAAGCGCTCGCCCACGCGGTGCGCGATTACACCGACGCGTTGAAAGCGAACCCGCGTCACGCCGCGGCGAAGCGCAATCTCGAGATCGCGCTGATGCGCCGCCAGCAGGAGCAACAGCAGCAACAACAAGGCGCGACGGGGAAGCAGGACGAGAAAGGGCAGTCGCAGCAGAAGCCGCAGCAACAAAAGCCCTCGCCGAACGGACAGCAACAGCCG
>DASVRB010000286.1:0-5037 GCA_036388835.1 Thermoanaerobaculia bacterium
GAAAGGAGGAGGCCCGGAAATCCGGCAATCCAGAAGGCCGCACGCCAGCCGAAATGCTGATCCGCCAGGCCGCCCAGAACGTATCCGGCCGCGGAGCCGACCGGGATCGCGGCGAAGAAGACGGCGAAGACGCGGCCGCGCTTCTCGATCGGAAACTGGTCCGACAGCAGTGCCGGTGCGATCGTGCCGTACGCCGCCTCGCCAATGCCGACCGTGGAGCGCGCGATGAGCAGCGTCCAGAAGCCTCGCGCGAAACCGGCCATCGCCGTGGCAATGCTCCAGATCGCGACGCCGATCGCGATCAGCGGCGGCCGCGCGCGGCGGTCACCTAACGATCCGAACACCGGGGACGTCAAAGCGTAGACGAGGATGAAGCCCGTCCCGATGAAGCCGATCTGCGTGTCGGTCAATCCGAGGTCGAGCTTCAGCGGCTCGACCACGGCGGAGATCACCCACCGGTCGATGTAGTTGAAGAGGTTGATGAAGGTGAGGATCGCAAGTGCGTACGTGGCGCGTTTGTCGGTCCGCTGCACCAAATCAGTGTAGTGGCGAAACCACGGGCGCACGAAAACGTAATCAGAGGCGTCGAGAACAGGCGGTTATCATTTTGCGATCCATGAAGCGCATTCTCCCGATCCTGGCGTTCGTGGGCGGAATCATCGTCCTGGCGCTGCTGGTGCCGCGCTACAACGCGGTGCAGCCGCGCGTCGACATCACGCGTGGAGAAGCGGCACGCATCGCGGACGAGGAAGCGCGCAAGATCGGGATTCCGGTCGAGAAAGCGTTCCCGGTGATGACGTGGGAAGGCTCGCCTCTTCTCGATCGCGCGCTGGAGAACGATCCGGAACGGTATCGCCGTCTGCAGGACGATCCGGTGATCGGACCTCGGCTCGGCGGCTACAAAGTGACGTATTACCGCCGCGGTATGGAAAAGTTCGCGCCGTACGGACACATTTACGTCACCGGCGAGGGAGAGATCATCGCGGCCCGCCTGCGGCAGCGGCCCGAGACGCGCGGAGCGAATCTCTCCGAGGCGCAGGTGCGGCCGAGGGCGGACGCGTTCGTGAATTCGCGCGTGCTGCCCGGCGCGCCGTCGCCGGTGTTCGAATCGGCGCGCCCGACCGTCACACGCAGCCGCACCGACTGGGTCTTCCGCTACAAAGTCACGGCGAATGAGCCGGTCGGCAACGTCGTCACGTACCTCTGGGTCTACTTCAACGGCGACCGTTTCGCCGGTTGGGACCTGATCGAGGAGTACGCGGACGGAACGCCGTTCCGCTACGATCCGCAGCTCGGCGGCGCGTTCCTCGGCTTCGGCGCGCTGTACGTGATGCTGCTCGTGCTGCTGGTGCTCTTCCTCAAGAAGTACCACGCGGGCGAGGTCGGGGTCGGCACCGCATCCTTCCTCTTCGGCACCGTGCTCGTGCTGTCGCTCGTGCTCGAGGGGGTGATCTCCGCGCCGTCGGCCGACGGGACGAACTTCGGCAGCATCGACGCGGCACAGACGGCACTCGCGATCTCCGGCTTCAAAACACTCTTCATCTACATCCCGCTGGCGGTTCTGGTGTTCCTGGCCTGGGCCGTCGGGGAGAGTTACGCGCGGGAACGTTGGGGCGAACGGCTCGCGTCGTTCGATGCGATCCTGCGCCGCGATCCGGTCAACGCGACAGTCGGCAAGTCGCTGCTGTACGGCGTCTTCACCTCTCCCGCGATCGCCGCGGCCTCGCTGCTGATCGGTGCGATTCCGATGGCGCTGGGGTGGGCCTACCCGACCACCGGCGACGGCACGGCGACGATTCTGTTCCTCGGCGGGCCGCTTGCGGCGGTGCTCAAATCTGCATCCGAGGCGCTGCTGACCGCGCTGGTGGCCATCCTGTTCGTCGTGGCGTTCGCGCACCGTCGCCGGTTCCTCGGCGTCGGCATCTTCGCCGCGGCGGTGCTGATCGCGATCGGCGGAGTGGCCGCGGCGCCGATCGGGCCGCTGAGCATGCAGCTGCTGTTCGGCTGGGGTGCGGGCGTGGCGGCGATCGGAGTCTTCCTCGCGTACGACCTCCTCAGCAGCGCGATCGCGCTTTTCCTCGGCTCCGTGCTCGTGGCCACCGTGCCGCTCTTCAGCGTTTCGGGCGGTCCGATGCGGCAGCAGTTGATGATTGCCGTTGCGGTGCCGGCGCTCCTCGCACTCGGTGCCGGCGTGGCCGGCATGCTGACGCGGCGCGAAGTGACGTACTCGTACGAAGACCTCGCGCCGCACGTGAAACGAATCGTGGAACGCGAGCGGGTGAAGGCGGAGATCGACGCGGCGAACCGGATTCAGGCGGCGCTGCTGCCGCTCGACGCGCCGTCATTCGCCGGTGCGACTGTGTCCTCGCATTACCGCGCGGCGACCGAGATCGGCGGCGATTACTTCGACTTCCTCAAACTTTCGACCGGCGACGTCGGGATTGCGTTCGGCGACGTCTCGGGCCACGGCCTCACCAGCGGCATCGTGATGGCGATGGCAAAGTCCGCGCTGCTCGTGCAGGTCGACTACGAACACTCGCCTTGCGCGGTGCTCGACGTGCTCAATGAAGTGGTGATGAAGACCGCGCCGAAGCGGACCATGATGACGTTCTTCTTCGGCGTGCTCGATCCGCGCGCGCAGACGCTGGTGTTCTCGTCGGCCGGCCATCTCGATCCGTACGTCTATCGCGTGGCCACCGGAAAACTGGAAGCGCTGTCGTCGTGGGGCTTCCCGCTCGGCGTGCGTCGCCGCGAGGCGTTCCGCGAACATCACGTGGAGTTCATGCCGGGCGATCGCCTGGTGCTCTACAGCGATGGCCTCATCGAAGCGATCGACGACGACGGCAATCCATTCGGCTTCGAGCGCTTCGAGCAGACCATCGTCTCGAACGGCCACCTCGCCGCCGACGACATCAAGAAAGCACTCCTCGGCGCGGTGAGAAAATTCACCCGCAATCGCCCGCCCGAAGACGACCAGACCCTGGTGGTCGTGGCATTCGAGGAAGCAGCCGCCGACCTGATCCCGAACAGCGCGCGGCTGGCAGAGCTGGCGACGGCGGAGACGGTCCACTGACGTGGACCGGAATTGAGGATTGAGAATTGAGGATTGAGGCGCCGCGCAGCTCGACCTCACTTCCTCAATCCATAATCCTCAATCCTCAATCCGCGATTCGATAGAATCGCGCCCCTATGGCCCAACAACCTGAACCAAACAAGATCATCTACTCGATGGTCGGTGTCTCGAAGTTTCACGGCAAGAAGCAGGTCCTGAAAGACATCTACCTCTCTTATTTCTACGGCGCGAAAATCGGCGTGCTCGGCCTCAACGGGTCGGGAAAATCGACGCTCCTGCGCATCCTCGCCGGCGTCGACACGGACCATCTCGGTGAGACGGTGCTGTCGCCCGGTTACTCGGTCGGCCTCCTCGAACAGGAGCCGCAGCTCGATCCGACCAAGACCGTGCTCGAGATCGTGCAGCAGGGCGTGCAGCCGGTGCTCGACCTCCTCAAAGAATTCGACGACATCAACAACGCCTTCGGCGATCCCGACGCCGACATGGACAAGCTGATGGATCGTCAGGCGAAGGTGCAGGACAAGCTCGACGCCACCGGCGCGTGGGACCTCGACTCGAAGCTCGAGATGGCGATGGACGCGCTGCGCTGCCCGCCGGGCGACACGCCGGTCGGCACGCTCTCGGGCGGTGAAAAGCGCCGCGTCGCACTCTGCCGCCTGCTCCTGCAGTCGCCCGACATCCTGCTGCTCGACGAGCCGACGAACCACCTCGACGCTGAAAGCGTGCAGTGGCTCGAACAGCATCTGCAGCAGTACGCCGGCACCGTCATCGCGGTCACACACGACCGCTATTTCCTCGACAACGTGGCCGGCTGGATCCTCGAGCTCGACCGCGGCGAGGGCATTCCGTGGAAGGGCAACTACTCGTCCTGGCTCGAGCAGAAACGCAACCGCCTGGCGCAGGAAGAGAAGGCGGAATCGAACCGCCAGAAGACGCTCGACCGCGAGCTCGAATGGATCAAGATGTCGCCGAAAGCGCGACACGCAAAGGGCAAGGCGCGCATCAACGCGTACGAGAACCTGCTCAGCCAGGAATCGAAAGAGAAGGTCGCGGAGCTCGAGATCTACATCCCGGCCGGCCCGCGTCTCGGCTCGATCGTCGTCGAATCGGACGGCGTGGCGAAAGCGTACGGCGACCACCTGCTGGTCGAAGACATGTCGTTCCGCCTGCCGCCCGGCGGCATCGTCGGCGTGATCGGCCCGAACGGAGCCGGCAAGACGACGCTCTTCCGGATGATCATCGGCGACGAGAAGCCCGACTCCGGCGCGATCCGCGTCGGCGAGACGGTGAAGCTCGGCTACGTCGATCAGAACCGCACGCTCAATCCCGACAAGTCGATCTTCGAAGAGATCACCGGCGGCACCGATCTCATTCAGCTCGGCAGCCGCGAGATGAACTCGCGCGCGTACGTCGCGCGGTTCAATTTCAACGGCTCGGATCAGCAGAAGAAAGTGGGCGTGCTCTCCGGCGGCGAGCGCAATCGCGTGCATCTCGCGAAGATGCTCAAAGAGGGGGCGAACGTGCTGCTCCTCGACGAGCCGACGAACGACCTCGACGTCAACACGATGCGCGCGCTCGAAGAAGCACTCGAGAACTTTGCCGGCTGCGCGATCGTGATCTCGCACGACCGCTGGTTCCTCGACCGCGTGGCGACGCACATCCTCGCATTCGAAGGCGACAGCCGAGTCTTCTTCTTCGACGGCAATTTCAGCGAGTACGAGGAAGACAAGAAGAAGCGCCTCGGCGCGGAAGCGACGCAGCCGCACCGCATTCGCTATCGCCAGCTCAGCCGGTAAATGCAACGCGCAGTCATCGCGTCGTTCCCGTGGAGCGGCGGGCTCTCAGCCCGCCGACAGAACGAAGGCCGGAGGGAGGCCTCCGGCGGCCGGGGCCATCGGCCCCGGACCCCGTTCGTTGGCCTAGCCTCCGCGACACAGCCTCGGATCTCGCGACAGAGTGTCGCG
>DASVRB010000287.1:0-13307 GCA_036388835.1 Thermoanaerobaculia bacterium
GAGCGGCGGGCTTCAGCCCGCCGCTCCACTGGAACGGCTGTCAACCAAAGTAATGACACCGCGACGTGCACGTCTCTTCGATCGTGACGCGGTGCAGGTTGGCGATCTGCGAGGCGAGGCGGCGCCAGATCCAGATGGCCAGCAGCTCGGAGGTCGGGTTCTCGAGGCCGGCGATGTCGTTGAGGAGGTAGTGATCGAGCTCGGTCACGAGCGGGTCGATCGCTTTCTTCAGATCGGCGAAATCGATCACCCATCCGAGGTGCGGATCGACCGGGCCGCGGACCGCGATCTCGCCGCGGAACGAGTGGCCGTGAATGCGGCGGCACTTGTGCCCTTCGGGGACGTTCGGAAGGAAGTGCGCGGCCTCGAACGCAAAGTCTTTCACCAGCTCGACGACATCGGACATCCGGCGGAGTCTACAGCCTCAGACTAGACTTACGTTCTCTTGGTAAACGTCTTGCTCACCGCATTTCGCATGAGCAACTACAGCGAAACCGAGTCCGGACGGTCGCTCGGCACCATCATCAAAGACCTGACCGCCGATATCTCCAATCTCATGCGCAGCGAGATCGCGCTGCTGAAACTCGAGATCAAGGAGTCGGTCGCGAAACTCGGCACCGGCGGGGCCATGCTCGGCGCCGCGGCGTTCCTCGGTCTGTTCGGACTGGCTTTCCTCTTCGTCACGATCACCCTCGGCCTGGTGGCGCTCGGCGTCCCGGCGTGGGTGTCGTCGCTCATCGTGACGTTGGTGCTGCTCATCGGCGCGGGCGTGCTGGCGATGATGGGTAAAAAGAAATTGCAGGGCGTGAACTTCGTCCCGAGCGACTCGATCGACCACATCAAAGGTGACATCGACGCGCTCAAAGCAGACGTGGCGCGCGTGAGGAGCAGGTAAATGGCGGACATCGATCAGAAGCAGTACATCGAACGCGCGATCGTGCGCGCGCGCGACGGAGTCGGCGAGCGCATCGACGAGCTCGATCGCCACCTGCGCACGAACCTCGATCCGAAAACGCTCGCCCGCAGCTACGCCCCGTATCTCGTCGGCGGCGGTGCGGTCCTCGGCGTCGTAGTCGGCTTCGGCCTCCCGAAAATCCTCCGCAAAGCCGTGACCTGGGGCGTCCCCCTCGCCATCCTCGCGCTGACGATCAAGAACGCGCGCGAAGCGAAGGATGAGAATCTCGTAGGGATTTCGTAGCGACGGCTTGCGCGACGGTTGCGCGGCTGCGCCGCGGGTGTCGGGTGTCAGGTGTCTGGGGTGTTTCGCCTGGACGACGCCGCGGCGCAAGGCGCGCATAGCGCCGCCGCTCTCGGTTGGCCGAACCCCGCCAGCCGAAAAATCACAGACACCCGACACCCGACACCAGCGGGCGCAGCCCGCAAACCGCGCGCAGCGCGCGCCTACTTCACCCTCACATATCTCGCCCCCGGTTGCGCGCGAATCCAGCCGCCGAGCTCGAGTTGCAGGAGGGATTCGGCGACGGCGGAGGGGGTGCGGCCGAGCTTCATCGCGACGTTGTCGACGTGCTCGGCCTCTTCGCGGCTGAGCGCGGCGAGCACTTCGCGCAGGGGTGACTCGGGCTCGCTCTCACTGGTCGCGTCGACCTCCGTCAGATTCAATTCGTCAGGCAGCTCGTCGAGGACGTCGGTTGCGTCGTGGACGAGTTTCGCGCCGTATTGAATGAGGCGGTTCGTTCCTTCCGCACCTGCGGAAAAGATCGAGCCCGGCACCGCGAACACTTCACGGTTCTGTTCCGCGGCCATGCGCGCGGTGATCAGCGAGCCGCTGCGCGACGTCGCCTCGACGATCACCGTTCCGTACGACAGGCCGGAGATGATCCGGTTGCGGATCGGAAAGTGTTCCTGCCGCGGCGGCGTGCCGGGCGGGAACTCGGTGACGATCAAGCCCTTTTCGGCGATGCGCCGGAAGAGCGAAAGATTCGAGCGCGGGTAGACGACGTCGATGCCGGTGCCGAGCACCGCGATCGTCGTGCCGCCGCTGTCGAGTGCGGCGCGATGCGCGGCGGAGTCGATGCCGCGCGCGAGTCCTGAAACGATGGTCAGGCCGGTCGGCGCGAGCTTGCGCACGAGGTGCTCCGCGACGTTCACGCCGTACGGAGTGGCCCGTCGCGAGCCGACGATTGCGAGCGACGGTTTCGAGATGAGCGAGCGGTCGCCGGCGAAGTGCAGCACGAGCGGCGGATCGACGATCTCGCGCAGCATGCGCGGATAGTCGTCATCGACGATTGCGATCACGTGATCGCGCAGCGATGCGATGCGCTCCGGGTTTGTTAACGGATTTCTAACCTCGCGCGCCTGGTCCGGCGTTACGCTCAGCAAACTTTCCAGAAGCCGGATAGATGCGCTGCAAGCAGTGAAAACCGGGTCGAAAACTTCGAGCAACAGGCGGACTCGGTTCGGTGTGAGAAACGGAAGCAGAGAGAGCGCGATGACGAGATCGCGCGAGCCAGCGTCATTCATCGAGTGCGTTTTGTGATGCCGGAAGGCAGCGACGCACGGACCGAAGGGCCGGTCTGGTGGGAACCACGCAAGTATACTTTCGCACCTGCCGAAAAGGAGCCTCAATGAAGCGCGCGTTCATGACGTATTCGCTGTTCATTGCAACTCTGCTGATGACCACCGCGGGCTGTCGATCGGGCGGCGGTGACCTTTCCAACGCGAGCACCCAGCGCCGTTTCGGCGTGCGGATGGCGAAGATGAATCTGTGGCGCGAGGCGCGATTCCGCTTCCAGCGCGCCACCCAGATCGAGCCGCAGAACGCGATGGCTCACAACAACCTCGCCGTCGCGTACGAGGCCACCGGCGACTTCGACGGCGCGGCGCGCGAGTATCGCGAGGCGCTGCGTCTCGACCGCTCCAATCAATACATTCAGAAGAACTACAGCCGCTTCGTCGAGTTCACGCAGAAGGCGAAGAAGCGGCAGCAGACACCGGCCACTCCGGCCGCGAAAGCAGCAGCCGCGGCGACGACCAACGCACAGCCTGCGACCCCCACCGCCGCGCCGCCGCCCGCGCAGCCGCCCGCCCAGCCTCCCGCTCCTCAGCCGCCAGCAACGACGACCAATCCTCCCGAGGAGGGGCACTGATGAAAAAGCTCGCAGCCGCACTCGCGCTCCTGCTGCCGCTCTCCGCCGTCGCGGCGGAAATCATGGAAGTGAAGCTCAAGCTGCCGGTCAAACCGCGGCTGCAGATCTCGGGCGATGAGCGGATCGCGATCGCGCCGTTCGTCATCGCGACGAAAGGGGAGAAGAAGAACGATCGCGCCACGAAAGTCGACGTGCAGTCGGAGTTCAACCGCTATCTGAAGAAGCAGCTCGCCAAGACCACCAAACTGCGCATCGTCGATCCCGGCCAGACCCGCCTTCCCGGCACCGACATCAAGTCGCTGCAGGCGGCGCGCGATTACTGGAAAGAGATCGGCGCGCGCACGGCCGCCGACTTCATCGTGACCGGCATCGTCGACTTCGACATCAACGACAAGGCCGGCTACAAAACCGAGGAGTACGTTTCGCCTGCCGACGGCCGCACGTACCACCGCCAGGTGCTCGTCGAGTCGACCGGCTTCGTCTTCGACATCGATCTCGCGGTGTTCGATCCCGACACCGGCGAGATGATCCTCGAAGAGAACTTCCGCGACTTCAAGGAATTCGATCAGCGCAATTACGACGAGATTCTCGGCCTCTTCGAGAACCTCCGCGCGCTCGAGACCCAACTGGTCGGCATCTTCGTCGCCCAGGAGACGTCCGGCACCCGCTACGTCTTCACCGAGTAACCGCTCGCGTCACCCGGAGGTATTTTGAAGAGAGTCGTCGCACTCCTCGTCTTCCTGCTCGCGGCCGTGCCTGCGTTTCCGTTCGGCCAGAACAAGATCGTCTACGACACATTCAAGTGGCAGGTCTACCACTCCACGCACTTCGACATCTATTTCTATGAGGAAGAGCGGCAATCGCTGCAGCGCGTCGTCGATGCCGCCGAGAGCGCGTATCAGGACCTCTCGCAGAAGTTCAACTTCCAGGTGTCGAAGAAGATCCCGCTGATCTACTACCACACGCATTCGGCGTTCGAGCAGACCAACGTCATGCTCAACTTCATCCCCGAGGGGGTCGGTGCGTTCGCCGAGCCGGCGCGGAATCGGATGGTGCTGCCGATCGACATGCCGGACGATCAGCTGCTCGAGCTGATCACGCACGAGCTGACGCACATCTTCGAATACGAGCTCCTCTTCCAGGGGAAGTTCGGCAAGACCATCACCGCCAATCCTCCGACCTGGCTGATGGAAGGGCTCGCGTCGTTCATGGCGCAGGATGAAGACTCCCGCGACCGGATGGTGCTGCGCGATGCGGTGGTCAACGATCGCATCCCGCGCATCACCTACAACCCGCAGGGTTACTTTGCGTATCGCTTCGGCCACGCCGTCTTCAAGTACATGCAGCAGCAGTACGGCGACGACGGCGTGCGCGACTTCATTTACGAATACCGCAACACGCTCGGCAGCAGTGTCGACCGCGCATTGAAGCGGGCGTTCGACGTGACGCCGGACGAATTCGACTCCCGCTTCCGCACGTGGCTGCGCAAGCAGTACCTGCCGGCGCTCGTGGCAAAAGGGGAGCCGCAGGAGTACGGCGAGGCGTTCAAGATCAATCCGAACGATCCGAGCAACGAGCTCTCGCCGGTACCGTCTCCCTCGGGCGACCTGCTCGTCGGCTTCACGACGTACAAAGACGAAGTCGACCTCGCGCTGCTCAACATCCCGGAGCGCCGTCTGCTCAAGAACCTCACGGCAGGCTACACGAGCGAGTACGAATACCCGATCGCGCAGGGGTTCACGACCGCCTCGGTGATGGGCCGCGACGTCGCGTTCGCGCCGAGCGGCGACCAGATCGCGGTCTTCGTGAAGAAAGAGCGCGGCCGCAATCTCCTGCTCATCAACCCGCTCACCGGCGCGCTCGATCGCTCCGTGCCGATGGACATCGAGCAGCAGCTCGCACCGGCGTATTCGCCCGACGGCGGCTCGATCGCGTTCGCCGGCTTCAGCGGCAATCAGTCCGACATCTTCATCTACAACCTCGCCAGCGGCGAGGTGACGAACGTGACCCGCGACGCGTTTTTCGACGGCGCGCCGGTCTTCTCGCCGGACGGCAAATGGCTGGTCTACTCCTCGGTGGGGCAGGAGCACGCGAAGCTCTATCGCCTGAACCTCGCCAATCCGAGCGAGCGCTTCCAGCTCACCACCGGCGCGTGGAACGACATCGACGCGTACTTCAGTCCTGATGGAAAGCGGCTTTTCTTCTCGTCGGACAAACAGACCGGCCGCAACGTGGCGACGGCGAGCGCGATCCTCGAGGAGGCCGAGAACGCCGCCCGCACCGACGGCGACACGCCGAAGGCCGACCCGCTGAACTTCGCGGCGTTCAACGTCTACTCGCTGAACCTCGAGACCGGCGACCTGCTGCAGTACACCGACGTTGTCGGCGGCTGCTTCACGCCGGTCGTCTTCATGGGGGAGAACAACAAAGAGCGGATGGTCTTCACGTCGTACTACAAGGGGCAGTGGCTCCTCTACTCGACGACGACCGACAAGCCGCTGCATGCGGCGGAGAAGACGACGCTGCCGTCGGCGCCGATTGCCGCGGAGGAGCGCGAGGTGTTCCGCTCCACCTCCGAGTTCTTCATCGATGAAGAGAAGATCGAGGACACCGGCGGCTTCCGCCTCTTCATCGACGACGTCTCGGTGAACGCGGGCGTCAGCTCCGATCAGTTGATCATCTCGCGCACGACCGTGTTCATGAGCGACATGCTCGGCAACCGGCGCTTCATCGCGTCGCTCGACTCGGTCTCCAGCTTCTCGAACTTCGACTTCGTCTACCTCGACGTGCGGCGCCGGACCAACTGGGGCGCGCGGCTGTACGACAACCGCTCGTTCTTCGTCACGCGCGACTTCACGAACGGCGGTCTCGATCGCCGGCAGGCGTATCGCGAGACCGGCCTGACCGGATTCGCGAGCTATCCCTTCACGCGCTATCACCGTCTCGACGGCGGTCTCGGCTACGTCAATCGCGACTACTTCCAGCCGCACTTTTTCAACGTCGAGGGGCAGGAGTTCGTCGCCTACGAGCCGCGCGAAGATACGTACCCGGTGGTGAGCACGACCTTCAGCGGCGACAGCGCGGTCTGGAAGTCGTTCGGACCGATCTCCGGCCGCCGCTATCAGCTCAGCACGTCGTACGCTCCCGATCTGAAGGACGGCGGTGCGCTGAGCGCGGACGTTTCGCTCGAATGGCGCGAGTACTTCCAGCTCTCGTCGCGCTCGCTGCTCGCGACGCGCCTCTACAGCGCCTGGTCGGAAGGCAACGCGCCGAACTACTACTACTTCGGCGGTCTGAACACGCTGCGCGGCCACGACTTCCGCACGATCATCGGGCAGCACGCCGCGTTCGCGAACGTGGAGCTCCGCTTCCCGCTCATCGACGTCCTGGCAACGCCCATCATCGTGCTGCAGCAGGTGCGCGGCGCGCTCTTCTTCGACATCGGCGCGGCGCATTTCGACGGACGTCCGTTCAAGTTCATGCAGGACGGCCGTCTCGACGACGCGGTGGCCTCGGTCGGACTCGGTGTCTCGTTCAATTTCCTCGGCATGCAGCTCAACTTCGACTTCGCACGCCGCTACAACTTCGATGAAGTCGACGGGAAGCTCCGCACGAGCTTCTGGATCGGCCAGCAGTTCTGACGCGTCAGAGCGGAAGCGGCATGTCGCCGCTTCCGCTCGACACACCGCGCGAAAATTTGCAGAGCTCGCCCGCGAGCGGCCGCGTTTGTTTTTCACGGCGACGTGCGAGAGCATGCGCCATCATGTTCGAGGCGATCCCCCAGTGACCGAGACCACTTCCTTCGGAGCTCCTGACGCGGAGCTCAAGAGCGCCGTTCGCAGCCATTGGGAGCAGGAAACCTGCGGCACCCGCTACAGCAACGCGCCCGAGCAGAAGGCGTGGTTCGACGAGCTGGCCGCGGCGCGCTACGAGATGGAGCCGTACATCCTCCCGTTCGCCGACTTTGCCACACTGGGGAAAGGCAAAGACGTGCTCGAGATCGGAGTCGGCTCCGGCGCCGATTTCCTGCAGTGGGCGAAGAGCGCGCGCCACGCAACCGGCGTCGATCTGACCGAGCGCGGCATCGAGCTGACGGGCGAGCGTCTCAGCCTCAACGAAGTCCCGGACGATCGTTACCTCCTGCGCCGCGCTGACGCCGAAAAGCTGCCGTTCAACGACGCCACGTTCGACGTCGTTTATTCATGGGGCGTCCTGCATCACACGCCCGACACACCGTCCGCGTTTGCGGAAACGTTCCGCGTTTTGAAGCCGGGCGGGACGCTCAAGGCGATGATCTACCACGTGCCGTCGTGGACTGGCCTGCTGCTCGTCGCGCGCTACGGCTGGCTGCGCGGCAATTTCAAACTCACGCAGAAACAGGCGCTGTTCGATCACCTCGAGAGCCCCGGCACCAAGGCCTATTCGCTGCCGGAAGCGCGGGCGATGCTCGCGAAAATTGGCTTCGATTCGATCGAGCTCGGCACCGAGCTGGCGAACGGCGATCTGATGACGCTGAAGCTCGGCGACAAATACCAGGGCCGCGCGTTCCGCATCATCCAGGCGCTCTACCCGACCTGGTTCGTGCGACTCCTCGGCCGCCGCTTCGGGTTGTTCCTGCTGATCACGGCGCGCAAACCGTGAGGCTGTTAGTGGTTGCTGGTTACTGGTTGCTGGTTACTGGTCATGAATCGCCTGAGGCCCACGCGACGCCTGACAAGCAACAACAACCAGCAACCAGCAACCTGCGAAGCAACCAGCAACCAGCAACTTGCGAAGCAATCTAGCTCGCCGCCGGCCGCACTCGCCGCTTCACCGCGCGCCAGACGCGCCGGGCCTGTTTCAGCAGTCGCGCGCGTGGTGATCTCGCCCAGGTCAACGTGAGGTCGACGCGGCGCTCGGCACCCCAGTCGTATTTGTACGACTCTTCACCCCACATGAAGTCGTACTCGCGCACTCCCTCGGCGATGCTGCGCTCGATCATGTTGTAGTGCAGGACGACGCCCGGGCTCTGCACCGGAACGGAGTAGTTGGTGCCATTGACGAAATGCAGAAAGCGGTTGCGATAGACGATGGCGAGGTTCGCGCTGACGAGTTGCCCGTCGACCAGCAGCCGATACATGCGCAGCCACCCACGGTCACACAGACGCTGGGCGAGATCGCGATAGAACTTCGTCAGTGCCGCATCGCCGAACGCGCCGGCGTGGCCGCGTCCGACCCACTGCGATTGATGCACCTCGATGAGCTCGTCGAAGGCCGGATCGACGCAATCGCTCTTCACCACTTCGCACGCCCAGCGGCCGGGGTAATCGCGCTCGATCCGGCGCATGTAGTAGCGCGCCCGCTCGCTCTTTTTCTTGTCCTGCCGCGCGAGCACGCCGTTCATGTCCGACGGCAACTGCAACACCGGCGCGACGTGATCTTCGATGACGCTGAACGGGATGCCGCTGTCGCGCAGAATCGGCAGCGACGGCGAGTGCGGAAGAATGTTGGCCAGCTCGAGCACGTCGAACTTTGCGCGCTTCACCGCTTCGAGCATCGCCGGCAGCGCCTCGCTCTCGCGGCCGCGGCGGAGGATGAAGTCGAAGTGCTCGAGCGGCGCCGACGAGCCGATGAACTGCAGGTAACGCTGCGCCAGCGGACGCGCGCGCACGGTGCGCAGCGCGAGCGGCGCGATGCCGATCAGACGATTCGCCTCATCGCGCGCGGTGACGAGCCACAGTTTCTCCTGCGAGCCGAAGTGGCGCATCCAGGCGTCGCACCACGTCCACGACGCGAGCACGGTGTCGGTGGCGCTGTCGGCGTGGAGCTCTTCCCATTCGTCGCGCATGCGCGCCAGCGCCGTGTACTGCTCGACAACCTCGATGTTCATCGGTCAGGCCGCGCGCGGCGCGCGGCGGCGGTCGGCGATCGTTTCCCGCAGAAATTTGAGAAGGGCGCGTTCTTCCATCGACAGTCCGACGCGCACGACCGGACTCCCTTTCCGCGTCTTGCGCAGCATCTCGAACGGTTTCCCTTCCATGTACTCATCGAGCAGGCGCGGGCAGATGTACGACGAGCGGCAGACCGCCGGCGTGTTGCCGAGCTGCTCGGCCGTCGCCACGATCGCTTTCCGGATGCGCCGCTTCCGCTCGGCCTTCGATTCGCCCTGTCCCTGCATCGCCAGCGCGATCGAGCAGAGCAGCGTACCGGCCCACGTCCGAAAATCTTTCGCCGTGAAGTCCTTGCCGATGATGCTCTGAATGTAGTCGTTGACGTGACGGTCTTTGACGTCGACCAACCGCCCGTTGTGTGCGAACTTGAAGAGCTCCGCCCCTTTTGCTTTCTTGAGTTGCGTGACGACGGTGGCGACGTCCTGGTCGCCGATGGCGCGCTTGTGACTCTTGCGCCACTTCCCGACGTAATCGAACTTCACGACTTCGCCGTCGATGGTCACATGCGAGCCGCGAATGGTCGACAGGCCGAACGTCGATTCCGCCTCGGCGCTCTTGTCGTTGCCGATGCGGAAGAATCCCTGATCGATGAGCCGCACCATCGCGGCGAGCACGCGCTGGCGTTCGAGCGAGTCGCCTTTGAGGTCGGCGCGGACGCGGCGTCGCAGCGCGGGAAGCGCTTCACCGAATTCGACCACCCGCTTGAATTTCGCGTCGTCGCGTTGCGCGCGAAAACGGGGGTGATAGAGGTATTGCGTGCGCCCCTTCTTGTCGACGCCGAGGACCTGGAGAGGGGCGGAGTCGCCGCGGGCGATGCGGACGTTCTGCCAGGCTGGTGGGATGCGCAGTTTCGCAATGCGCGCGAGCACCTTCTCGTCTTCGACGGGACTGCCGTCGGGGAGACGGTAATGAAAGCCCGTTTCCTTCGTTCCTTCGCGCCGGATCCCGTTCTCGTCGAGGTTCCAGCGACGTCGGACGCCCTTGATCGCCATCAGTGCTCGCAATTTTGCGAGATCGGTGCCGCGCGTTTCCTGCACAATGCGCAGCGCAAATGGAGCCCGGCCAGTTTTCAATGACGCGTAAACAGATGTGGGCGGTAGCGATCACAGCCGTGTTGATCGCATTGACGCGCTTCGCATCACTGTCGCTGACGCCGTGGGATTGGGACGAAGTCCTCTTCTGTCTCGCGCTCCGCGACTACAACGTCGCCGCGCACCAGCCGCACCCGCCCGGTTTCCCGCTCTACATCGTGCTCGGCAAAATCGCCCGATTGTTCGCCGACAGCGACTTTCACGCGCTGCAGGCGGTGAATGTCGTCACCGGCATGTGCACGTTCCCGGTCGTCTTCTGGCTCGCGCGCTCGCTGCGGATGGATTTTCACGGCGCGATGGCCTCGGGGGTTCTGTTCGCGTTCCTTCCGAACGTGTGGTTCTTCGGCGGCACCGCGTTCAGCGACCTGCCGGCGGCCGTGCTTTTTCTCGCCGCGATCGCCGCGTATTTGACGGCGATGGAAAAACCGCGGCATTACGTGACCGGCGCGATTTTCTTCGCCGCCGGCATTCTGGTGCGTCCGCAGAACGGACCGGTGGCGGTGTTTCCGTGGACCATCGCCACGCTCAAGCTGCTGCGCGAGAAACGCTATCGGCTCGTCATCACCGGCACCGTCGTGCTCGCGCTGCTCGTCGCGATCGGGTTCGGCGCGGCGATGGTGGCGACCGGCGTGCCGTCGTACATCACCGCGCTCACCAGTCACAGCAAATACGTGAAGGCGGCCGACTCGGTCGCAAACACCACGCGGCCGCCGCTGCTCGACGTGCTGCTCATTCAGCTCGACCCGTACGAAGCCGGCAAGGTCGCGATCCTGATGAACGTGCTGGCCGCGATCGGAATCCTTTTCGGTCGCCGCCGGCTCGCGGCGGAGGTGCTGCTGACGTTCGCGCCGTTCTTCGTGTTCGCGTGGCTGGTCGTGAATCCGCTCGGCTCGAGCCGTTTCTCCCTCAACTACATCGCGGCGATCGTGCTGCTCTGCGTCGAGGGCGCCACGGTCCTCGGGCGCCTCGCCGCGAAAGTGCATCCGCACGCTGGTGTGGCGATCCGCGCGGGCATCGTGGCGGTCATCGTTGGCCGCATCGGTACGTGGGTCATCCCGGCGTTCGAGGTGCCGCGAACCACGATCGCGCCGCCGGTGGCCGCGGCGATGTGGCTCGACAAGAACGTGCCGCCGAGCAGCACCATCTTCGTGCACGAAAGCATCTGGCCGTGGGTTCGTTACTTCGCGCCGCGCCACAAACAGGTGCGGCATGGCGAGCCGGGCGAGATCGTCACGCACGCGGACGCGGCGCACGGCTGGTTCATCGCCACCGCCCCGACGACCGCATCGACCGCGATCCAGTTCGTCCGTCCGCGGACGCGGACGTGGAACATCGTGGCGAAGCGCGCATTCGAAGCGTTCGTGCAGCCGGCCGCGAACGTGGTCAAGTTCGACAAGGGGTGGTACCTCGAGGAAGCGGCCGGCACGGAGATCTGGCGCTGGAGCGGCCGGCGCGCGCAGCTCCTCCTCGGCCCGCTCGGAGGGACGGCCGAGCTCCGGCTGAAGTTCACGATCCCGCTCGACTCGGTCCCGCAGCCGGTGCACGTGACGTTCACGTACAACGGCCAGCTCCTGCAGACGCTGCCGATAACCGAGGCAGACAACGAAGTGCGGTTCGTGGTGCCGGCGCGCGCCGATCGTGCGAACGTGCTGCGCCTCGAATCGAACCGGTGGTTCGTCCCGGCTCACCACGGCTCGCACGACCAGCGCGAGCTCGCGATCATGCTGCGAAGCTGGAGCTGGCAAAAACTGAAATGACATGACGCGGAACGAGCGGATTGCGGCCTGGGCGCTGGCGATCTTCGTCGCGATCACGCGCTGGCCGGCACGCTCGGCGACGCTGTGGGATTGGGACGAGGCGCTGTTCGCGCTCGCGCTGCGCGACTACGACGTCACCGCGCATCATCCACATCCACCCGGTTTTCCGCTCTTCATCGCGGCCGCGAAACTGATCCCGTTGAGCGGTTTCGACGCACTGCAGACGGTGACGTTCATCGCCTCGCTGCTCGTCTTTCCGGCGATGTTCCTCCTCGCGCGTGAGCTGCGCGCGACGCCGTTCGTGGCGATAGCCGCGGCGCTGCTGCTGGCGTTCTTTCCGAACGTCTGGTTCTACGGCGGCACCGCGCTTTCGGACGTGCCGTCGCTGGTGCTCGTGCTCGCGGCTTGCGCACTCCTGCTGCGCGGGGCGCGCAGCGATGCCTCGCTGCTCGCGGGTGCGGTGCTCCTCGGCGTCGCCGCCGGATTTCGTCCGCAGAATCTGTTGATCGGCTTTGCACCATTCGCGATTGCGTTCATCCAGCGGCGGCGCACCGCGCTGTTCGGCGCGTGCATCGCGGCGGCAATCGTGGTGACGAGCTTCGGCCTCGCCGCGCATTTCAGCGGCGGCTGGGACGCGTATCGCGCCGCGCTCGCACAACACGAGAGCTACATCCGCGAGCACGATTCGTTTCTCAGTCCGCTGCGTCCGTGGCTGCCGCAGGTGGCGGACGATTTCTTCATCCGTCCGTATCGCGCGCCGCTGCTGAACATTGCGATCACGCTGCTCGCGACGATCGGTCTCGTGCGGCGCCGCTCGCGGCTCGTCGTCGCGATATTCGGGCCGTTCCTGCTGTTCGCGTGGCTCTTTCTCGACTTCCACAGCGCGAGCCGTTTTTCGATCGGCTACATGCCGCTGTACGCATTGCTCGCGGCGGAAGGCATCCCGTCGCGCGGCCGCACGATCACGCTCGCGGCGCTGACAGCGCTGATGATCGGATGGAGCTGGCCGGCGCTGCGGATCGTGCACACCACGCCGTCACCGCCGGTCGCCGCGATCGAGATGATTCGCACACAGCATCGCGGCGCGCTGCTGTTCGTCGACGAACGGCTTTCCGCGCACGCGGAGTTGTTGCTGCCCGATTTCGAACGGCGCGTGGTGCGTGTTTCGCCGCAATTGGTGCTGCCGCCGGGTGCGGTGCTGTTGCGGGAAGGGGCGAGCATGGCGCCGGGCGCGAGGAGCTTCACGCGCGAGCGCGAGCGGTTGGCGGGAATCGCGCGACCGCGCTACTTCGAAGTGTCGGTCGTGCCGCGCTGAGCTGGGGACGACGAGGGGCCTCCGGCGGCCGGGGCCATCGGCCCCGGACCCCTATGGTTGGCCTAGCCTCCGCGACACAGCCTGCTATCTCGCGACAGAGTGTCGCG
>DASVRB010000288.1:0-7876 GCA_036388835.1 Thermoanaerobaculia bacterium
GGGATAAATTGGGTTGGCATTAGCGGAAGACCTCGATCACCTTGTGCAGCGCGGCGACGAGCGCATCGGCTTCTTCGCGCGTGTTGTACATCCCGAATGATGCGCGGCCGGTGGCCGGTACGTTGAAGCGGAGCATGAGCGGTTGCGCGCAGTGGTGGCCGGTGCGGATGGCCACCCCTTCCTGATCGAGGATCGTGCCGATGTCGTGCGGATGCACCCCTTCGAGCACGAACGAGATCACCGCCGCTTTTTCGCGCGCCGTGCCGATGAGGCGGATGCCCGGGATCTCCTGCAGTTTCGCGGTGGCGTAGCGCAGCAGATCCTGTTCGTGCGCGGCGATGTTCTCGATACCGATGCGCGTGACGTAATCGAGCGCGGCGCCCATTCCGATGACGCCGGCGATGTCGGGCGTGCCTGCTTCGAACTTGTACGGCAGCGCGTTGTACGTGGTCTTCTCGAACGTGACCGAGAGGATCATGTCGCCGCCGCCTGCGTAGGGCGGCATTTCCTCGAGGATCTCCTCGCGTCCGTACAGCACGCCGCTGCCGGTCGGGCCGTAGACCTTGTGCGCGGAGAACGCGTAAAAGTCGCAGCCGATGTCCTGCACGTCGACGCGCGCGTGCGGCACGCCCTGCGCGCCGTCGATCGCCACCAGCGCACCGACCGCGTGCGCCATCTCGGTGATTTTCTTGATCGGATTGATCGTGCCGAGGGCGTTCGAGGCGTGGCCGATGGCCACGAGCTTCGTGCGGGGGGAGAGGAGGTTCTGGTACTCGTCGAGGCGCAGCTCGCCCTCGTCGGTGACCGGAATGATCCGCAGCGTCGCGCCGACGGTGTCGCAGAGCATCTGCCAAGGCACGATGTCGGAGTGATGCTCGATCGCCGAGATGATCACCTCGTCGCCCGCGCCGACGTTCTTGCGGCCCCACGCATACGCGATCAGGTTGATGGCGTCGGTGGTGCCGCGCGTGAAGACGATCTCTTTCTCGTCACGCGCGTTGATGAACTTCTTCACCGTCGTGCGCACCGACTCGTACGCGGCCGTAGCCACTTCACTGAGATAGTGCACGCCGCGATGAACGTTCGCGTTCTCTTCCGTGTAATAGCGGACGATGCGATCGATGACCTGACGCGGCTTCTGCGTCGTCGCGGCGTTGTCGAGATAGACCAGCCGGTTGCCGCGCACGTCGCGCGAAAGGATCGGAAAGTCGGCGCGAATCGCGGCGACGTCGTATGCGCCCGCAGGCGCGATGCGCTGCGTCTCTTCCACTTGCACGTTGCTCATCGCGTTCCTCCCCGCCGTTCCGGCAGCCGCTCGGGCATGGCCCGGAACAGCGCGCGGCGAATCTGCTCGCGGACCGGCTCGATGGCGATGCGGTCGGCGATCTCGCTCGCGAACGCGAAGATCAGCAGGCTGCGCGCCTCGTTCTCGCCGACGCCGCGCGAGCGGAGGTAGAACAGCGCCTCTTCGTCGATCTGCCCGATGGTCGAGCCGTGGTTGCACTTCACGTCGTTGTTGTGGATCTCGAGATTCGGCTTCGAATCGACGATGGCCGTCTCGGACAGCAGCAGGTTGCGATTGGTCTGTTTCGACACCGTCTTCACGGCGCCGGGACGGACGATGATCAGTCCGTCGAACACGCCGCGCGCGTTCTGATCGAGCACGCCTTTGTAGAGCTCGAGGCTCTCGCAGTGCGGCTGCACGTGATCGATGACCGTGCGCGTGTCGAGATGCTGCGTGCCGCTGCCGAAGAAAAGGCCGTCGAGCGTGACGCTCGTCCCTTCACCGTTCAGCACGACGTGCGTTTCGTTGCGCGCGATCGCACCGCCGATCGCAAACGTGCGCGAGGTGACGTTCGCGCCGCGCTCCTGGCGGATGAAGACGTTGCCGACGTGGTACGCGCTCAGCGATTCGCACTCGACTTTGTAGTGGTCGACGACCGCGCTCTCTTCCGCCACGATCTCGGTGACGTGGTTCGTGAAGTAGCTGCCGGAGCCGACGTACGTCTCGACGATCTTCACCTGCGCATTTGCGCCGACGGTGATGACATTGCGCGGATGCGACCAGATGTTGTCGGTGCCGTCAGCCCTGCCGATGAACAGCAGATGAATGAAGCCTTCCGCAACCACGCCGCCCGGGATGTGGATCCGCGCGCCGTCCTGCGCGTTCGCGGTATTGAGCGCGACCATCGCGTTGCGCTCCCAATCCGCAATCGTCAGGCCGTCCTGTGGAGCGGTGGCCGCTTCGGCCACCGACCCGCTCGCGGTAGCAATCGAGCCGGTGGTGCGCACATGCCGCCCGTTCACGAACACGAGCTCCATCGCCGCCTGCTCCGCAAGCGACGCCGGCGAATCGATCGCCGCGACCGCGTCGTCGGTGCGCCAGGCGATCTTCTGCAGCCGCGCGAGGTTCGTGTAGCGCCACTCTTCGATGCGGGTGGTCGGCCAGCCGAGCTTCGCGAATGTTTCGGCCGCGCGCTCGCGCAGCTCCGTGGTCACGACGGCGCTCACGCGACCCCCGCGCCCGTCGCCGCTCCGGCCTCTTCGTCGATCCAGTCGTAGCCCTTCTGCTCGAGCTCTTCGGCCAGCTCTTTGCCGCCCGATTTGACGATGCGGCCGTTCGCCAGCACGTGCACGTAGTCCGGCACGAGGTAGCGGAGGAGGCGCTGGTAATGGGTGATGACGAGCACGGAGTGGTGCTCGGTGCGGAGCGTGTTCACCCCCTCGGCGACGATGCGCAGGGCATCGATGTCGAGGCCGGAATCGGTCTCGTCGAGGATGGCCAGCTTCGGATCGAGCACAGCCATCTGGAAGATCTCGTTGCGCTTTTTCTCGCCGCCCGAAAAGCCTTCGTTGACGCCGCGGTTCATGAACGCCTTGTCGAGCTCGACGACCTTCATCTTCTCGCGCGCGAGCTGCAGAAACTCCATCGCGTCGAGCTCCTCGAGGCCGTGATGTTTGCGCATCGCATTCAGCGCGGCCTTGAGAAAGTAGATGTTGTTCACGCCCGGAATCTCGACCGGATACTGCATCGCGAGGAACACTCCCTCACGCGCCCTCTCCTCGGTCGGCAGTTCGAGAAGATCCTTCCCTTCGAACAGCACGCTGCCACCGGTCACTTCGTACTTCGGACGCCCGGCCAGAACATTCGCCAGCGTCGATTTCCCGGAGCCGTTCGGCCCCATGATCGCGTGCACTTCGCCGGGATTGATGGTCAGGTCGAGCCCTTTGAGGATCTCTTTTCCTTCGATGCCGGCTTTTAGGTTTTTGATTTCTAGCATTTCGTAACTTCCTGTTGTCGGTTGTCAGTTGTCAGTTGTCTGCGACTTGTCGCCCGGGCGGCGCCTGGCAGACAACCGACAACCGAGAACCGACAACAAATTGACTAGCCGACGCTGCCTTCGAGCGAAACCCCCAACAACTTCTGCGCTTCCACCGCGAACTCCATCGGGAGCTCGCGGAAGACTTCGCGGCAGAAGCCGTTGACGATCATCGAGACGGCGTCTTCGGCGCTGATGCCGCGCTGCTGGGCGTAGAAGAGCTGGTCTTCGCCGATCTTCGAGGTCGACGCTTCGTGCTCCATCGTCGCGGTGGAATTGCGCACCTCGATGTACGGGAACGTGTGCGCACCGCACTTGTCGCCGAGGAGGAGCGAATCGCATTGCGAGTAATTGCGTGCGTTCTCCGCGTTCTTCATGATCTTCACTTCGCCGCGGTAGGTCTGCTGCCCGTGGCCCGCCGAGATCCCCTTCGACACGATCGTCGACGACGTGTTCTTGCCGATGTGGATCATCTTCGTGCCGGTGTCGGCCTGCTGATAGTTGTTCGTCAGCGCGACCGAGTAGAACTCGCCGACCGAGTCGTCGCCCTGCAGGATGCAGCTCGGGTACTTCCAGGTGATCGCGGAGCCGGTCTCGACCTGCGTCCACGAAAGCTTCGCCCCTTTGAACGCTTTGCCGCGTTTGGTCACGAAGTTGTAGATGCCGCCTTTGCCGTTCTTGTCGCCCGGATACCAGTTCTGCACCGTCGAATACTTGATCGTCGCCTTGTCGAGCGCGACCAGCTCGACGACCGCCGCGTGCAACTGGTTCTCGTCACGCATCGGCGCGGTGCAGCCTTCGAGATAGCTGACGTACGCCCCTTCGTCCGCGATGATCAGCGTCCGCTCGAACTGGCCGGTGTTCGCCGTGTTGATGCGAAAGTACGTCGACAGCTCCATCGGGGAGCGGACGCCTTTCGGGATGTAGCAGAACGAGCCGTCGGTGAAAACGGCGCTGTTGAGGGTCGCGTAGAAGTTGTCGGTGTACGGCACGACCGATCCGAGGTACTTCTTCACGAGTTCGGGGTGCTCTTTTACGGCTTCTGAAAACGAACAGAAGATGATGCCGAGCTTCGCCAGCTCGCCGCGGAACGTCGTGGCGACGGACACTGAATCGAACACCGCGTCGACGGCCACACCGGTGAGGCGCTTCTGCTCGTCGAGCGAAATGCCGAGCTTCGTGAACGTCTCGCGCAGCTCCGGATCGACCTCGTCGAGCGAGCTCAGTTTCTTCTTCTGCTTCGGCGCCGAGTAGTAGCTGATCGCCTGGTAATCGATCGGCGGAAAGCTGACGTTCGCCCACGTCGGCTCCTTCATCGTCAGCCAGTGGCGGAACGATTTCAGGCGAAAGTCGAGCAGCCACTCGGGCTCTTCTTTCTTGGCCGAAATGAAGCGGATGATCTCCTCGGACAATCCGGGAGGGGCCGTATCGGCTTCGATGTCGGTGACAAAGCCGTATTTGTATTCCTGCGATGCAATCTGTTCGATGGCTGCGTTGCTCATGAGGCCTCTCTGGCTGCGAGTTGCTGTTTGTCGATCACCGGAAGCGGCACTCCGCCGCGTGTGAGGTCGCCGAGCGTGACCTGCTCGAAGGCGCCTTTCACGGCCTGGTTGATGCCGAACATGAACCGCCGCGAGGGGCAGGCGACCCGGATCGCACAGGTGGCGGAGCCGTCGTCGTCGTATGTCTCGCATTCGACGAGATCCCACGGTCCTTCGAACACTTCGATGAGGCGTCCGAGCGTGACGGACTCGGCGTCTCCCTGGAAGGAGTAGCCGCCGCCGACGCCGCGATGCGAGCGGAGGATGCCGCTCGTGTGCAGCGCCTTCAGCACTTTGGTGATCGCCGGAAGCGGCAGGTGGTAGAACTCGGCGATCTCCCGCGCGTTCGCCACCTCACCCGGATTGCGGGCGAGATAGACGCTGGCGAGGAGGCCGTAGTCGGTGAGTTTCGAGATCTTCAGCATTGGGTTGTGAGCCGCGGGATCCGCGGCAGTACCGCGAAGGAGCGGAAACCGTACCACGTTGGTACGGTATTCACAACCCGCTGAAGACGCGGGGGATTTCGCCAGGTCGCCGCGTGGTGGAGGACAGGCAATCCTGCCTGTCCCTCGTCCGCGTGCGAGCGGTCTCGCGCGTTCAGGAAGGGGGGACAGGCGCGGATCGCCTGTCCTCCACTTCACGTCCGTCAGCGGCCTTTCTGCTTGTTCGTGCCGTTGCGGCGGCCTGGGCCGGCTTTGGCTCCGTGCGTGGCGCGGTCGCTCATTTCGTCGTTGCTGGTGGCCTTCTGGAAATCGCGCTGTTCCGTCGGTTCGTCTTTCGGGCTGTGGGTCGGTCCACCCTGGTTGGAACTGTCTTTGGCCATGCTTTCCTCCGTTGCCGAAAGATCGCGAATTCGGCTCTAACCAAAGGCCTTTAGTGGCAAGCCGCTTGCGATGAGAGGCAGTAACAAAAGGTGGTTCACATGACAAGAAAGCTGATCTATCCGATAGTCGTAGTCGTATTTGCGGCGGCGTGTGGCGGGGATGGGGAGACCGGGAAGCGACCCGGTCAGCAACAGTACGAAACGGTGCAGGAAGGGTCGGCCGCGGGCGTGACGGCGGCGTTGAATGGGCCGGGCGAAACGCTCCCCCCCATCACCAACACCAACGCCGACACGACCAGCGCGTTCACCCTCGACCCGAACGCCGCTCCGGCAAACCCGCAGCAGCCGCAGCAGACGATGGCCGGGGCGATTCCGTCCGCCGGAGCCAGCCCTGTGTACAACCCGAGTCCCTCACCGCAGCCGATGACACGTGCACCGCAGCGCGAGGTGTCGTATTCGTCGTCGCCCGCACCGCAGCGGCAGGTGTACACGCCTCCTCCGATGACCTCGGCGTCGCAACCGCGTCCGTCGCAGCAGCCGCAGCCCGCGCAGCGCGACACCGAACCGGCCGATGAGGCAGCGGGTCCGGCCTCGAGCGACAGCTCGCAGGCTACGCCGCCGGCGACGAACACCACGCCGCTGCCGCAGTCGCAACCGCAGCAGCAGCCGAAACAGCAAGAAGAAGAGCCCGCCGAGGAGCCGGAGGGGAGCGACGAGCAGGCCGAAGAGCCGCCTCCACCTCCGCCCATCCGCTAAACACACACCGCAATTGAAGGACAGGCCACGTGCCTGTCCTTTTTTTGGAGTGCGGCGACGGCAGTCGCCGCTTTGGTGAGCCGAGGCGCGCCTCGGCGGAGGGTGGAGGCTCGCGCCTCCTGAAGAAAGCGGTGGCTTGCGCCACCCGCACTCCAAATCGGCGTACCACACCGTTCGCTTCCCCGCCGCACTCCTACATTAGAATGCGCGCCCTATGTCGCGGGTGACCTTTCAGTCCCTGATTCTCAAGCTCCAGAACTTCTGGGCGGAGCGGGGCTGCATCATCGAAACGCCGCTCGACCTCGAGGTCGGCGCCGGCACGATGCATCCGGCCACCTACCTACGCGTGCTCGGCCCCGAGCCGTGGAACGTGGCGTACGTCCAGCCTTCCCGACGTCCTGCCGACGGTCGTTACGGCGATAACCCCTTCCGTCTGGGCAAGCACTATCAGTTTCAGGTCATCCTCAAGCCGTCGCCGCTCGACGTGCAGGAGCTCTATCTCGACTCGCTGCGCGCGCTCGGCCTCGACCTCACCAAGCACGACATCCGCTTCGAGGAAGACAACTGGGAGTCGCCCACCCTCGGCGCGTGGGGCGTCGGCTGGCAGATCCTCCTCGACGGGATGGAGATCACGCAGTTCACGTACTTCCAGCAGGCCGGCGGCATCGACCTCGCGCCGATCTCCGCCGAGATCACCTACGGCCTCGAGCGCCTGACGATGTTCCTCGCGCGCGAAAGCTCCGTCTTCGACATCCACTGGACTCCGGGCGTGCCGTACGGCGCCGTGCGCAAGCAGGACGAATACGAGTTCTCGAAGTACTACTTCGAAACGGCCGACGTCGACCTGCACTGGAAACTGTTCGAGGCGTATGAAGGAGAGGCGCGCCGCTGCCTCGACGCGAAACTCGTCCTTCCCGCGTACGACTGGACGCTCAAGTGCTCGCACGCGTTCAACACGCTCGACGCGCGCGGCGCCGTCTCCGTGACCGAGCGCGTCGGCGTGATCAAGCGCGTGCGCGATCTCGCCGTCCGTTGCGCGGCCGGTTACCTCGACGCGCGGAAAGAGCTCGACTTCCCGCTTCTCGCGATGACGGTCGAAAGCAATGGCTGAATACCTCTTTGAGCTGCTGACCGAGGAGATCCCGGCGTGGATGCACGCCGCGGCGACGGCCACGCTGCACGAGAAATTGAGCGACTTCTGCGCGAGCGTGGCCGGTCAGGCAGGCGAGCGCACCGTGGCGGTGCATTCGTCGTCGCGGCGCATCGCATTCGTGCTCCGCAACCTGCCGGACCGCAGCGAAGATCAGACTCGCCTCGTCAAAGGTCCGCCCCGCACCGCCGCGTACAAAGACGGAGAGCCGGCGCCCGCGCTGCTCGGCTTTCTGAAAAAACAGGGCGCCAAGCTCGAAGACGTCATCACCCCGGAAGGACAGGAC
>DASVRB010000289.1:0-3256 GCA_036388835.1 Thermoanaerobaculia bacterium
CTATAGCGGCAACCGCGTTGCTGACATCGGAACAATCAGCAGGCGGCGACGTAAAGGTTCCAATTGCGTTCCGCCGACGTCGCGGCAATGATGACGACAGTCCGAACCCCCCGTCCATAAGGAGAAAAAGGATGAATCGAAGAATCCTCCCATTGATGCTGCTGATGCTGTTGTTTGCGTCAGTAGCGACGGCGCAGACGAGCACCAGCGGTGCGATCGTCGGCCGTGTCACCGACCCGACAGGCCCGGTGCCTGGTGTGACCATCGAGCTGCGTTCGCCGAATCTGCAGGGAACGAGCGTCGCGGTCAGTGATTCGAACGGCGAGTTTCGTTTCTCGCTGTTGCCCCCCGGCCAGTACTCGCTCAACGCATCGCTCACCGGGTATGCGCCGCTCAGCCAGCCGAACATTTCGGTCGGTCTGAACCGCACCGTCACGCTCGAACTGGACATGCGCCAGGCGAACGTTTCGGAGACCATCACCGTCACCGCCGACGCTCCGGTCGTGGACGTGACGAGCGCGCAGACCGGCGCAAACATCACCGCGGAGACGATCGAGTCGCTGCCGATGGCGCGTGACTTTTACGCCGTCGCGCAGGTCGCTCCCGGTACGTCGACCGACGCCGCCGGCACCACTGTCTATGGCTCCACCGGCGCCGAGAACCAGTACGTCATCGACGGCCTCAATACGACCGGCGTCGAGCTGGGCACCGAAGCCAAGACCCTGAACTTCGATTTCATTCAGGAAGTGCAGGTCATCACCGGCGGCCTGCCCGCCGAGTACGGCCGCGTCACCGGCGGCGTGGTCAACGCGATCACGAAGTCGGGCGGCAATGAATTCAAAGGCGACGTCTTCGCGTACGGCGCCGGCGGCGCGCTGCAGAGCGACGACACGACCGGCAGCGATCGTCCGGCCACGACGACCACGGTCGGCGACATCTCGCAGGAGTTCGACGCCGGCTTCGACCTCGGCGGCTACATCATTCGCGACCGCCTCTGGTTCTTCGGCGCGTACGACCGCGTCAGCACGAACGGCCGCTACAGCATCATCCGCGACCTGCAGGGCGCGCCCGGCTCGCCGGCTCCCGGCACTGAGCTCGACGAAGACATCACGCGCGATCTCTATGCCGGCAAGCTGACGTGGCAGATCGCGTCGAGCCACAACCTGACGCTGTCGATCCTCGGCGATCCGAGCGAATACAACGGCGCACTCGGCACCTTCTTCGCCATTGCCGGTCCCGCGACCACCTTCGACGGCAAAGCGGTCACCGGCGGCAACGACGGCATCCTCCGCTACTCCGGCGTGTTCGGCAGCGATTGGCTCGTCAGCGCCACCGCCGGCCGTCACCATGAAGAGAGCTACATCACCGGCGCCGGCAAGAACATGGCGCACTACATCGACCAGACGGTCGAATCGGGCCGTCCGATTCCGGTCTCCGGCGGCTTCGGCTTCCATCAGGATCAGGAGTTCGATCGCGATGCGTTCAAGCTCGACGTGACCCGCTACCTCGGACGCCACGAGCTCAAGATCGGCGGCGACCGCGAACTGCTCTCGGCCTATAACGAGAGCTGGAACGGCGGCGCCGGACAGCGCATCTACATCCGCCAGAACGAAAACCTGATCACCGCGAGCAACCCGGACGGCATCTACTATCGCCATCGTTACTACATCGACGATCGTGCGGCCGGCTTCGATCCGGACGACGCGTCGACCTGGATCATCAACACGCCGCTGACCTCGTCGCCCGAGACGACCAACACCTCGCTCTACCTCCAGGACAGCTGGAAGGTGACGCCGCACGTCACCCTCAACCTCGGTCTGCGCTGGGAGCAGCAGGAGATCGGTGACCGTTTCGGCGCCGACGCCATCGTGCTCGACGACATGTACGCGCCGCGCCTCGGCTTCATCTGGGACGTGGCCCGCAATGGCCGCAGCAAACTGTTCGCGAACGCCGGCCGGTTCTACGAATCGATCCCGATGGACATCAACATCCGCGCGTTCGGCGGCGAGCTGCAGGCGTTCTCGTACAACTTCTCGTCCGATCCGAACGACATCGATCCGGATCCGTTCTTCGACGAATCCCGCCCCGGCACCGGCATCCCGCGCAACACGGTCAACGGCGGCGCCACGCCGGTCGATCCCGACCTGAAAGGTCAGTACGTCGACGAGTTCATCGTCGGCTATGAGTACGAGCTCGCGACCAACATGGCGGTCGGCATTCAGGGTACGTACCGCTCGCTCGGCCGCGTCGTCGAGGACTTCCTCTTCGTCGACGAAGACGGCCACGGCATCTATCGCATCGCCAATCCGGGCCAGGGCCTCGGCCAGACGATGGCGTTCTACGACTACACCGAGGCCGTTGCGCCGGAAGTCGAGCGCACCTTCCAGGGCGTGCAGCTCCATGCGCGCAAGCGTTTCTCGAACAACGCGCAGGTCTTCGCCAGCTACCTCTGGTCGCGGCTCGAGGGCAACTACGACGGTCTGTTCCAGGCGTCGACCGGCCAGCTCGATCCGAACGTCAACTCGGCATTCGATTACGCCGACTTCATGATCAACGGCGATGGTCTCCTCTCCAACGATCGCACGCACCAGTTCAAGCTGCACGGCAGCTACACGTTGAGCCGCGGCATCGCGAGCGGCCTGACCCTGGGACTCTCGACGTACTACGCGTCGGGCTTCCCGCTGAACGCGTACGGCTACTCGGCCGGCTATCAGAACTGGGAGTACTACCTCGCGCCGCGCGGCTCGCTCGGCCGCGGCCCCGCGGAGTACGAGGCTGACCTCCACTTCGGTTATCCCGTCGCGATGGGACGGACGCGCGTCAACCTGATCCTCGACGTGTTCAACGTGCTCGACCGGCAGGCTGCCACGCGCCTCGACGAGCGGTACAACCTCTCGAGCGACGGCGATCCGTGCGCCGGCATTCCGGACGGGCTCTGTGGCTCGGGCGGCGGCATCGCGTACGCGGCGGGCGGAGAAGTTCCGCGTCCCGCGGGCGCGATTCCGAACCCGCGTGCGACCGCCACGAACCCCGACTTCCTCCGCGGCGGTACGCAGTTCACCGCGCCGCGCAGCCTGCGCCTCGGCGTACGCGTCTCGTTCTGATCCTTCTTCACCAACGTCGTGATGCGAGGCCCCCGGCAACGGGGGCCTCGTCATTTCAGGGCATAGCTCGTTCGAGCCCGCCGTTACGAGGCGTCTCATGAAGCGCATCCCGCTCGCGATCGCGGCTGCCGTCATCCTCATCGGGGCCGCTC
>DASVRB010000290.1:0-1770 GCA_036388835.1 Thermoanaerobaculia bacterium
TGCATCAAATGCCCCGCGTATTGCTGCAGCTATGACCGCATCATCGTCGAGAAAAAAGACCTGGCGCGGCTGGCGAAGCATTTCCGGATCGACGTCGAGACGGCACGGAAGCGCTTCACCAAAATCACCGAGGGCGAACAGGTCCTGCGGCATCAGAAAGACAAGATCTACGGCAGCATCTGCATGTTCATCGACCTCCAGACGCGCCGCTGCAGCGTGTACGAAGCGCGGCCCGGCGTCTGCCACGAATACCCCGATCGTCCGCGCTGCGGCTACTACGAGTTTTTAAAATGGGAGCGGCGGCATCAGGAGGACGAGGACTTCATCCCGCTGCAGAAGGGATGAAGCTGGCCACGGTGGGGCTCGTTCGTCACGCGGTCTGAATAGCGCGGCCGCTCTGAATGTTATTCGCAGCATGTTTCGCCGCCTGACCCTGCTACTGCTGCTCGCCGTCGCCGCCACCGCGCGCGCACAGGATTTCGGCGAGCAGGTCTCGGTCAGCTACGTGATGATCCCCTTCACGGTCCTCGGCGCGAAGGGCGTTCCGATCACCGACCTCGCCTCCAAGGAAGTGTCGCTCCTCGTCGACGACCAGAAGGTCGCGACCGACATGTTCGAGCTGTCGCGCAACGCGCCAGTCTCGTGGACCATCCTGCTCGACGGCTCCGGCTCGATGGGCCTGGCCGGCAAGATGGAAGCGGCCAAGGCAGCGATCAACGCGCTCACCGCCCGCCGCAGAGAAGGGGACGACTTTGCGCTCTATGTCTTCGATTCGCAGGGACATGCGAACGAGATGGTGCCGTTCACCGAGAACCCGTCCGCGATCACCCGCGCCGTCGATCTGGTGAAGCCGTGGGGGAAGACGGCCTTCTTCGACGCGCTTGCGGAGATGCCGGAGCGCAGCGAGCTCGGACGCAATCCGTCGCGCGCGATCATCCTTCTCAGCGACGGCATCGACAACGCCTCGAAACTGACCCGCGCCACGATCGAGCAGAAGCTGGAAGGGGTGGCCATTCCGATTTACGCGTTCGGGCTCCGCGAGCCGTCGGAGCGCAATGTGACCAGGGTCGTGCCGATCAGCGAGGAGATGTCGAACATCGATCTCCTGGAAGAGCTCGCCGCCGCCACCGGCGGCAAGTTGTTCGTCGGCAACAAGCCGGAACTCCTTGCAAATGCAATGGATGGCATCGAGCGGGTCCTTCGGGCGCAGTATTTGATTGGGTTCGCCCCGACGGGAAAGGGAGCAGTAAAGTACCGTCGCATTTCGCTCGAGCTCGCTGGCCGTGTGCGGTCGGTGCGAGTCCGCGCCGGCTACCGCGGCACGGAGCCTCCCGCCGTCAGCACCGTCTCCAACGGGCGCAAGCGCAACGAAAGGAAGAAGAGCTCATGAAGATGTTTACCCGGATTGCCACCGCAGCCGCGATGACGGCACTCCTCGGCGCCTGCGCGACGTCGCGCTCGGTCGACGAGAAGATCGCCGCGTCGCAGGGCCAGACGAATCAGCGGATCGAATCGGTGGCGTCGCAGGTCGAGGACCTGCAGCAGCGCCAGCAGCAGACGGACGTGAAGCTGGAGCAACTGAGCCAGTCGGCACAGGAAGCACTCCGCCGCGCACAGGAAGCAGGCGTGCTGGCGAAGGGTCAGGTGGTCTTCGAGCAGTCGTTCGCCGAGGATCGCGTGAAATTCAAACTCGGGTCGGCCGATCTCGATCGGAACGCGCAGGCCGCGCTCGACGAGTTCGCCGGACGGGTGAAGGGTCTCGATCGTCAG
>DASVRB010000291.1:0-3359 GCA_036388835.1 Thermoanaerobaculia bacterium
CTCCACTGGAATGAAACGATGAATCGCGTCGAAGCTCTCTTCAAGCGCCTCAAACAGGAATCGCGTTGCGGCCTGATCGCGTACGTCACGTGCGGCGACGGCGACACTGTCTCGATCGTGCGCGAGCTCGAAGCGGCGGGGGCGGATGCGATCGAGCTCGGCATCCCGTTCTCCGATCCGATCGCGGACGGCCCGGTCATTCAGGCGGCCGCGCAGCGTGCGCTGGCGAAAGGCACCACCACGCGTGACGTCTTCGCGATGGCGCGCGCGATTCGCGAGAAGAGCGAGATTCCGCTCATCGCGTTCTCGTATCTGAATCCGGTCACGCGCTACGGCGCGGAACGCTTCGCCAAAGATGCGAAAGAAGTCGGCATCGATTCAGTCCTGCTCACCGACCTCCCACCCGAGGCGGCGAAAGACGTGCGGACTGCTATGCACGCGCAGCGCATGGGCACCGTGTTCCTGCTTGCGCCGACGTCGACCGACGCGCGTATTCGCGCGATCGACAAGGCGAGCGACGGCTTCGTCTATTACGTTTCGACCACCGGCGTCACCGGCACGCGCAGCGAGCTCGATCCGGCGCTGCTCACGCGCCTCGACGAAGTGCGCGCGCAACTGAAGCATCCAATCGCGGTCGGCTTTGGCATCTCGAAGCACGAGCATTACCTGATGCTGCGCGAGCGCTGCGATGCGATCGTGGTCGGCAGCGCGATCGTGCGTGCGATCTCAAACGGGGAGAGTGCCGGCGACGTGGTCCGCACGATCCTCGGCCGCTGACGACGGCGGCGGCTCGGACGGAGGCGCGGCGCTGCTCTGCGCATTGCGCACGATCGCGCAGATCCGCTCGTACGCCTCCTGCGCGCGCTCGCGACGCAGGCGGAAACGGATCGCGGCCTTCGATCGGCGTCCGTAAATCGTGACCGTGAAAACGCCGATGAACGCGCGCATTAGAAAACCGATCAGCGCGGGTAATCCGAGGATGCCGACGAACACCGCGGCCGGCCAGGCGCCCGGAATCGCAAACATGATGATCAGCACCAGCGCGAGAAAAAACAGCGCCACGCTGCCGGTGGTGATGAGGTAGGCGGCGCCGTGGTGACGATGGTGCGTCACGAACATCACGTCGTCATACAGCACGCGCCGCTCGACGATCTCGTAGCCGGAGCGCGTCTCGATCTCGAAACTGTCGGCCGCCTCGTACAGCGCGTCGCGCGAGGTGAGCGAGGTGTATTTTCCGATGAGGCTGCGGCCGGATTCATTCATGCGTTTGCAATCGCGTAGACGAACAGGGCGATGATGCCGATGCTGGTCACGAGCTCGAGCACGCCGAAGATGATCGCCGCGATCGCACCACCGCGCGGGCGGCCGCGCTCGCGCGCCTGCCGCAGTCCCTTCACCGCGCAATAGATCGCGAACGCCGAGATCGGCAGCATCAGGAACCAGACCAGAAATCCGCCGAGGATGCAGAGCCAGGCGATGCCGGTGTAGTCGCGGTAGCGGCGCGGTGCGGCGTCGAGCGCCCCTTCCGCGCGCACGCGCTCGAAACAGGACGGGCAGAACGAGCCCGTGCCGAGGTTCATGTCGCAGAGCGAGCAGATGAAGAGGCCGCAGCGCTGACACGACGTCACCGCCGCATTGCGCGGATGCGTCGCGCAGACGTTCGCCCCCTCCGGCGTTTCCGCGGCGATGCGCGGCGCCTGCACCTGCCGCTCGACCGGATGGAAGACCGTCCCTTCGAACTCGCCGGTGCACGACGGACAGATGATCGTGCCGTCGTAAACGGAGTAATCCGGCAGCGGTTTATCGCAGCGCGGACACTGCGGTCCGGTGTACATCGCCGCGGCCGCGCTCATCAGGCGTTGACCACCCGCGTGCCGGCCACCATGTCGTGCAGCGTGGTGCGCTCGTCGGTGAAGAGCGCGACCAGGTAATCGACGAACCAGATGCAGCCGAACAGCATCTTGATGCCGGCGCGGCCCCACGCCTGGCCGGTGGTGATCGGAGTGCCGTCAGGCCGCACCACGCGTACGCGCAGCGCCATCTTGCCGAGGGTCTGACCGTTCTTGTACTGCATCATCAGCCCTTCATAAATCAGACCGATCAACGCGAACGGGATGCCGACGAGATTGAACATCGGGTTCGGCTGGCCGCCGTCTCGTGCGGCGAGGAAGAAGAAGGCGCCGATGATGGCGTACATCGGGATCGCCATCAGGAGGTAGTCGAGAAACACGGCGCCGAAGCGCTTGCCGATCGTGGCGAGGTCGAGCTGGCCGCGCACGACGCCGGAGCGGACGTCGAGCAATTGTTGGTGCTTGCAATTGGCGCAATACGGCCGGCCGGCGATGTCGACCAGACAATCGCTGCAATACGGAATCGAGCAGCGTGCGCAGCGGCGGATGCCTTCGGAAACGTCAGCGTGATTCGCGCAAATCATTGCGTCATCTTACGGGATGAAAGAGCACGGCCGTGAGATCGCGCACCAGGTTTTCGCCGCTCAACTGCTCTTCTTCGATGCCGAGCTTTTCGCGATACCGCGCCGCCACTTCTTCCATCAGGTCGTACCGCGCCTCGGCGGACATGCGGTCGGCGCGCACGCAGAGCGTCAGCAGGAATTCGCGCTCCTCGAGCCCGATCCGGTGCTTCGCCAGTCGCAGCACGCGCGGCGTGCGCAGGCTGTTGTCGCGGCGCTCGGTGAGCAGCGCGCCGCGTGCGGCGAGCGGCTGCGTGTCGCGCACGACCAGCGTGTCCGCGACCAGGTCGCCGAGGCGGCGGTGCGTCGGTGAAGAGAGCACCGCGATCGCGCCGATGCCGTAGGCTGCCGGCGCGAAATCGATCACGCGGGTGATGTTGCGCACCAGCGACTGGAACAGCGAAACAGGCAGTCCACGCGCATCGATCACCCGGATCTTCAGCGCCCGTTTTCCCGGCGTTCGTCCCTGCTTGCGTGTTTCGAAGTAGATGTGCCAGCTCCAGGTGAGGAAGAAGCTGAACGTGACGCCGATCGCCATCGCCACGCCGAGCGGCAGCAGCGCGGCGAGCGTGCTGAGCACCGTCATCGAGATGCCGGTGGTGATGGCGGAGTCGACGAGCAGCGCGAGAAAACGGCTGCCGACTCCGGCCGGCTCGAGCCGGATCGGCACGTGTTCGGGCGTCGTGATCGTCAGTTCGGTCATTCGTCCGTGCGCCGCAGGAAGAGGTACGTGTTGAGCCCGACGAAGAGCAGCGCCGCGACCGAGATCTTCAGCGCGTACGGCACGCTCTTCGACGAGAACTGCGAGAACGATCCTTCGATGATGCCCGCCAGCACGAGCGTCATCGCCGCGGCGATCATGATTCGCCACACCGACGGCAGCACGCGC
>DASVRB010000292.1:0-3605 GCA_036388835.1 Thermoanaerobaculia bacterium
CGAAGCGCGCGTGATTCGCGAAGGAAAGACGTACGACTCCGCATCGTGGAAAAAGTGGACCGCGGAAGGAGCGGCGCCCGCCATCCCCGGCGCCGCGGAGTTCGTCCAGTACGCGCACAGCCGCGGCGTTCGCGCGTTCTACATCACCAATCGCGATGAAGACGAGCGCGCCGGCACGCGCCGCAACCTCGACGCGCTCGGCTTTCCGTCCGACGCGAACATGGAGACGCTCCTCCTGCGCGGATCGCGTCCGGAGTGGAAGAGCAGCGACAAGTCTCAGCGCCGCGCATACGTCGCGGCCTCGCATCGCGTGCTGCTGCTGATCGGCGACGACCTCAACGACTTCGCCGACGCGCGCGAAAAATCGCAGCAGGAGCGCGACGCGATCATCACCCGCACCGCGGAGTGGTGGGGCACGCGCTGGTTCATGATCCCGAACCCGATGTACGGCTCGTGGGAGCGCGCGGTGACCGGCGGCAGCGGCACGCCGTGCGAACAGTTGCAGAAGAAGGTCGACGCACTGCGGGATCGTTGATGCACGCACGCGGCTTCGTCGTTGCGCTGGCCGCGGCGCTGTTCGCCGCGGCCATTTCTGTCCCCTCTTCAGGCGCGGAGCATCCGAAGCTCATCGTCGTCATGTCCGTCGATCAGCTTCGCTTCGATTATGTCGATCGTTTCGCGCCGTGGTTCACCAGCCGCGGCTTTCAACGGTTCACACGCGACGGCGCGAACTTCACGAACGCCCGCTTCCGCTACGGCGTCCCCTTCACCGGCCCCGGCCACGCCTCGATCGGCACCGGCCGCGTTCCGGCCGAGAGCGGCATCACCGGCAACAGCTGGTTCGAGCGCAACGTGCCGGTCGATGCGCTCGCGTGGGAGTGGTACTTCGACGACATCACCCCTTATCGCGCTCCACACATCGCGGCCGCTCCGTTTGCCGCCGACGGCGAGGCGTGGTGGAAGGGAGGAGGCTCGCCGCGCTACTGCACGTACGACGATCGCGTGACCGTCACCGCCGGCAATACGAGCGGGATGTCGCCGGCTGCACTCGCGGAAGACGCACTCGGCGACCGGCTGAAGGAACAGCACCCCGACGCGCGCGTGATCGCGGTCGCGTTCAAAGATCGCGCTTCGATCCTGATGGGCGGACGCCGCGCCGACGCGGCGTACTGGTTCGACCATCGTCTGCCCGGCTTCATTTCGTCGACGTACTACCGCTTCAATCGCGACGTTTTCTCGTTCAACGCGCTCATCCCCGGCTATGTCCCGGCGAGCGCGCAATGGACGCCGTCTCCATTCATCGCGCCCGATGAATTGCGCCGCGTCACGTTCGATCCGCCGGCCGCCTGGCCGCTGAAGAACAACACGTACGGCGGCACGTTCCCGCATTTCATCGCAAACACGCGCGCGCTCACCTACTCGCCGTTCGCGCACCAGATGCTGCTCGATTTCGCGCAGCACGTGATCGCAACCGAACAGCTCGGCGCACGCAACGCTCCCGACCTGCTCTTTGTCGGTATCTCCTCGACCGATTACCTCGGCCACTACTACGGTCCCGATTCGATGGAAGTGGCCGACAGCATGGTCCGCCTCGACCGCGCGCTCGCCGATTTCATCGACGCGCTGGAACGTCGCTTCGGCAACGAGGTGGTCGTGGCGCTGACCGCCGATCACGGCGTGCAGCCGAATCCCGAGATCGTCAAACTGCGCGATCCGAACGCCGACGCCGGCCGCATCGACATCCGCACGCCGGTCCCGCACGCGCGCAACATCGCCGACCTGCCGCCGACGCGCATCGAGATCGAGCGCCGGCTGGCCCGCGCGCTGAACGTGCCTTTCGATGCGAACGCGCCGCTCGCACATGCGCTGGTCTACTTTTTCGAAGAGCCGGGACTCTGGCTCAACTGGCCGCGCGTGCACGCGCTGAAGCTCGACCCCGAGCGCGCCAGACGCGCACTGCGCGACGTCGTGCGCGCGCTCACCCAACACGGCGTCGCCGACGCCTGGACCAGCAGTGACCTCCTCGCCGCGAACCCGAACGCCTCGCCCGTCGAGACGCTGATGCGCGCGTCATTCCGCGGCGACCGCTCCCCTGACGTGCTGATGGCACTGCGCCCCGGCTGGATCTGGCACTGGGGCTCGAACAGCACGACTCACGGCCAGCCGGTCGAAAACGACCGCCACGTCCCGCTGATGCTCTGGGGCCGCGGGATCAAAGCCGGCACCTACGACACCGAAGCCTCCCCCCTCGACCTCGCCCGCACCCTCGGCAGACTGGCCGGAGTGGAAGCGGGCGGCCCGACATCACGCATCCTGCCCTGCGTTGAATAGTCATTCGTTCCTGTGGAGCGGCGGCCGCTTCGGCCGCCGATGGCTATCGAAAGGTCCGGCGGGCTAAGAGGGTATGACCAGGGACATTCCTGACACTCGTGTCTAGGGACATATTTGACACATGCGGAGCGTCCGAGCGGCTGCGACGGAACAAGGACGCGGGAGCGTCAGCCCTTGGGCGCGGCAGACCGTGCGGTCAGACGAACCGGTGCTCCTCGGCGAAGTAGGTCCGATCTCGAAGGAGCCGTAATGGACGCGCCAGGACGAGTCGTCGATGCGCTCGAACGCGATCCGCTCGTTCGCAAATGCATCCGAGAAGTGGACGCGCGTTCCTTCCCAGCGCATGCGGCCCCTCGCATCGACGAGTTGCGTCTCGAAATGAGATGGGTACTCGAGAACGGGCACGCGTGAAGGAAACGATCGCGGCGACTGCCGGTGCCGATGGGCAGGCCGGTCGAGGCCGAGGCTCTCGTGCGGCCGTTCGTCGTTGTGCATGCGGCGGAAGGCGTCGAAGACGACCTGCTGCGCTGCGTGATTGCGCGCCGGATCGATGGTCGTGCACTCCATCAGCGTCTTGTTCAATCGCTCATGGCGGCCGTTGTCTTCGGGGTGACCGGGACGGCTGTACACCGGCCGGATGCCGTACTTCATCAGCCGCACGCTGATGGTCGAGAAGCGGCCGTGGCCGGACGTGCCGAACGGGATGCCGTTGTCGGTGTGCATCATGTCGGGCATACCGTGCTGCCGGAACACGCGCAGGAACGAGGACCAGGTCTGCTCGAGGGAGATGGCCGTGAAGGCATCACATGCGAGCAGGTACCGGCTGACCGGATCGGCCACCAGCAGCGGATAGCAGTACCGGCCGTTGCGCAACCGGAACTGCCCTTTGTAATCGGCCGTCATCACCTGCCCCGGAGCGGTCGCTTCGTACGTGTGCCGCGCTGCTGCCGGCGCAAACCGCCGGCGCACGGCCTTGCGCGATTGCACCAGCCCTGCGCGCTTCAAGATCGCGTCGACGGTCGATCGCGGCGGCCACGCCACGCCGGGCTCCTCATCCTGCAGCCGTCGCAGGATCTTCTTCGAGCCGAACTCCCATCGCTTCCGCTCCGCGATCACACGCTGCTCGATCGCCAGCGCCGTGCGCGACGGCGACGTATGCGGCCTCCGCGACCGATCGTTCAAGCCCGACTCGGGATCATCCCGGTACCGCTGTTGCCAGTCGTAGATGGCCTGCCTGCTCACACCGAGCCGCTCCGCCACCTCGCTCACCCCAA
>DASVRB010000293.1:0-9488 GCA_036388835.1 Thermoanaerobaculia bacterium
CTCCCCGAGCTTCGCCGGCGCCTCTTCACGGGAGGCGCGACGCCGGAGTGGCTGGACGAGATCCGCAGCTTCGTGCAGCCACTGCGGACTGTGGCTAGCCGGATTCAGGATCCTCCGCGCGAGCTGAACGATGCGGCGGCGATTCTCTCGGAGCTGCGGAGTTGGTGGGAACTGCTCCAGGGGAGCGAGGAAGAGCGCCGCGCCATCGAAAGCATCGAAGAGCGGCGCTTCCGTGTCGCCGACTGGGAGCAGGAGGAAGTGCAGGAGCTGGTCGCCGATGCGCGGCGGCTTCGCGAACAAGTCCTCGAACGCGTCGGTACAACGCGCATCGGCATTTTGCGTGAGCTCGAACAGGGGCTCGCCGATCTCGGCCAGGCGTGCGGCGATCAGGCCGATCTCACCGCACGGCTGGCGGAGCTCTCCGGCCGCCCGGCGCACCGGCCGCCGCTTTTCCGCGACTGGCTCGCTCATGCCGACAAGTTCCGGCACTCCTTCAAAGCGGTCGCGCAAACGCACATCCTCACGCTCGAACGCCGGCTCGCCGAAACGCGGGAGAGCATCACGGCGAAGTTGGACGAGCTTCAACATCGCCTGCTCTCCGACGTCGTCCGAAACGACCTGGTGATCGCGCGTGATGACCTTGCTGCCGTGCGCGATGCCACGGAAGTCGAAGAAATCCTCCGGGCACTGCGCGCGATGAACGAGATCACGCGGCAAGTCGAGGCGCTCGAGCAGCGCGCGCGTGAAGACCTTCGCGCGGTCGCGCAGGCGCAGGAAGAGCTCGCGTCGAAACACGAGCGTCTCGTGGTGGAGCTGACGCGCGTCCGCGGCGTGGAGCTCGATCTGTCGAGCTTCGCCCGCGATCTGGCGGCGCTTCACGAACACGCGGCGGAACATTCGCTCGAAGAGCACCGCGGTGTGACGGCGTCGCTCGTCGAGCAGCTCGCCGCGCTCGAGGCGGAGTTCATTACGCGATGCCGCGCACGGCTCGACGAGCATGGCGATGCAGCACAACGCGCACACGACGTTCTGCTTCGTGCAGGAGCATCACCTCCGGTCGTCGACATCGGATCGGTCGATGATCTCGCGACGCCGCACGATGCCGCGAGCGCGGTCATCGATGCGCGACGACAGCAGAACGTGCTGCTGCGTCTCGCGCGCACGATGCGCGACGCTCTCGATGAGCGCCGCGTGCGCGCCCGCGCCGATCTCCAGGAAATCCGTCCCGACGACCTCGGGCCGGCGGACCGTCAGCGCGCGGCACAGCTCCTCGACCAGCTTGAGGGCGTCGCGCGGACCCACCACCGATCACTCATCGACGCACTCGAGGCGATGGCTTCGGTCATCGAGAACTGCGAGCGGTTCTTCGACGCGCTGCAACAGGAGCAGCGCAGCGCGCGCGAACGCCTTGCGGAGTTGCGCCGTCACTTCCGCGAATTCGCGGACGACCAGCTCCCGCGCTTCTGTCCCGAGCTGTCGGATCGCGTCGCGGCGCTGATTTACGGCGTTCCGGAACAGCCTCGCCAGTGGAGCGCCGTGCACCATCAACTCGACCGCGCCGCGGAGCTGTTCGCGCGCGTGCGTCTGCACGCGCAACGCCTTGCCGCCGAGGAACTTGATCGCGCGGCGGAGGCCTTGCGCGCGCGCATCCGTACGGCTGCGCAGGCCGGCTTCCGCGATGTCGCGGAGAAAGCGCTGGCCGAGCTCGACGCATGCGGCTCCGACCAACTGGCTCCCGCGGCGCTGCGGCAGCGCGTCGTGAACATCTCTCAAAGGCGGGTATGACGATGACGATCGCAGCAACCGCATTGCAGTGGCCCGCGCTCGACACCGCGGGCAATGCCGGGCCGGCAACGATCGCTCCGGAGCGCGGCGTCTGGGGAAAGGTGCACGGCTCGCCGTCCGATTTTGGATGGATCGCGATGACGCGAGCACTTGCGGCGCCGCAACGGTTTCTCGAATACGAGCTGCCGATCGGAGTGGAAGACGCGCCTGCTCGCGCGACGCTCTGGCGGGTTCTCGGCGACACGTGCTACGCCGTCGCCTGCTATCCGACCTTTGCCCACGATGCTGCAGGAAGATCGGGGTTCGTGGAGAAACAGGTGCTCGAGTGGCGGCGGCCCGCCGATGTTCCGGCAGCCGCGGCCGCGCTGATGCTTCTCCCTGCGGCCGCGAGTCTCGAGTCCAGCGACTGGCGACAGGCACGATCCGACGTGCAATGGTCCGACGACGCGGACGACCTCGCGGCCGTACCGCCGCTGCCGCTGTCCACGGCCGCGCTCGACGACGCTGTGTCTCGCGGATTGCACGCGCTGTCCGCAGTGACGACCGAGGAAGCGCTCGTGAGCCTCTACGCGAGTGTGCTCGCTGGTGAGCGTGCCGTGACGTTGCGCGGGATGCTCGCACCGCTGCCACCGGAAGCGATGGCCGCGCTGCTCCTGCCGCTGCCGCGTGCCATCGCCGATGAAGTCTCGATCGCCGGCTGGCTGCCGTCGACGCGTCTCGGCGGGTCGCCGGCCGAGGAGGTCCGACGCTGCTGGAACATCGTCGTCGGCGGCACGACGTCCGTGCCGGTCGAACCGACGACGGCGCCGACGGAAGAACAGCTCGCACAGGCGAGAGCGATGGCGCAATCTCTCATCGCGCGGCGTCCGTCCGTCGAGATCGCCACAAGGACCGAAGCCGCGACGCGCCCCTCAGTCAAACCATTCCAGCTCGCGCTGTGGGGACCGACCGCGGCCGGCAAGACGGCTTTGCTGGCCAAGCTCTTTCTCGACGCACGCGACGAACAGTGGGACGTGTTCCCGACCGAGCAATCGCTGTCGTTCATTCAGGGGATGCGCGCGCGCATGAAGACCGGCAATCAGTTTCCGGCGGCAACCGCCGTCGCCCAGATGGAGCGCGTCGAGTACATCTTTCGACACAAGTCGAGCGGCGTGACCGCATCGCTGCAGATGGAGGACCGCGCGGGACACGAGTCGGAAACGCTTCACGAGGAGCCCGGCCAGGGACGGACGAGTCTCCGCAAACGCATCGGCGAGGCTGACGGCCTGGTGCTGTTGTTCGATCCGACGACGGATCAGACGATCCTGGAGAGCCGCGTGTCGCAGTCGCTGGAGCTGTTGTATGTCTCGAGCGGCCGCACGGCAGGCAAAGACGACCGGCCGATCGCGGTCTGCATTTCCAAAGCGGATCTCCTCGTCGAGAACGCGGCCGACTTCCGCCGCGCGCAGGAATCACCCGACGAGTTCGTGCGCGAGCGCGTCGAGCCGGTGCTCGTGACGGCGCTCGACCGCTACTGCAGCAACTATCGGCTCTTTCCTCTTTCGGCGGCCGGCGTGCGCATGCGTCACGGCATCATCGAGCCGGTGGTCTTCATCGACGAGAGTCTGGAGCCCCGCATCTGCCCGGGCGGAACACCGTTCAACCTGATGGCCCCCTTCGCGTGGCTGCTGAACCAACTGACGGAGTCGCCGTGAATTTTCTTTCCGCATGGCCTGCCCTCGCATCCGCCGAGCCACTTCCACCCCTGGCCGAATACGAGCGTGCCGTCTGGGGGAAGGTTCACGGCGCGCCGACAGACTTTCGCTGGATTGCACGCAGCGCCAGCTTCGGACGCGAACGTGCCGATCTCCCGCTGCAGCTCAACCTCGGCGGCGAAGATGCGCCCGCGTCGTTCTCAGCCTGGCGCAGTCTCGGCGATCGCTGCTACGCCGTCGCCGGCTATCCGAGCCGCGCGAGGGATGCAGCGGGAAGGCTCGGCTTTCTCGAAAAGCAGGTGCTGGAGTGGCAACGTCCGGCGCACGTACCCGCAGCGCTGGCCGCGCTGCTCCTGTTACCACACGCGGCATTACTGACCGATGCCGTCTGGTGGGATCGCTGCGCCGGCAACATGCTGACCGAGTCGGAGATGTTTCTTCCCATCGCCCCGACGGAGCAGGAGCCGCTCCTGTTCGACGAAGACGAGATCGGCGTCACGATCGAGCGCGGACGCCAACAGTTGCGTGAAACCGTGTCGCGAGATGCGCTGTCGCGGCTCTACTCACAACTGCTTTCGGGAGAGCGTCCGGCTCTGCTAGGCGGCGTCCGTCAGCCGCTCGGCGCGGAAGCGCTGGCCGTGCTGCTGCTGCCGCTTCCTCGCGAGATGGCCGACCGGCTTTCGCTCTCCGGCTGGCTGCCGGCCCAACGTCCGGCGTGGGGCGATCTCGGAGCCCGTTGGGACGTTATCGCGACACCGCTGGAGGCGTCACAGGCACTGCATCCTTCCTTCGAGGAGCAGGCCACGCGCATGGCGGAGATGCTACTCGCGACCGAATCGGCACCATCGCGGCAAACGACGGCGCCACCACCGCCGCGAGCAATCAGCACTGTTGCGCCGAGGCGTCCGGCGCCACTCCGGCCAGGACATCGGCTCGACCTCACTTCGCCCGCTGCGGGAGCACCGCAGATCCTCGTGCAGTTGCACGCTTTTGCGTCTGCCGTCGACCGCCGCTGGCTGTTGCCCGCGGGTCGCGCGCGAATGCTCGACAGCTCGGCCGCCACACAGATCGCATCGTGGATCCGCGAGCTTCGTGCGCAGCAACCCGACTACGTGCACGCAACACAGTGGTCGATCAAATGCGACCTTCTCCGCAGCGCCGCGCTGGTGCTCGTTCCCGAAGCCAGGACTGTGGAGCTCGTGGGCGTTCCCGATGCGACGAGCCCGATCCCATCGCTGTTTTTCGGTGCGATGCTCGAGCGGCCGAATGACCTTGCGAAGCTCGATGCAGCGACCCTTCGGCTGCTCCTCGCGCAGAGTGTCCAATGTCCCGCACCTCGATCGGTCCGGAAGCCATTCCAGGAGTGGCTGCAGAGCTGGCGGAAAGACGCCGGCCGCTCCGCGGTCAGCGCGCTGATCGGTGACGCGCTGGCGTCGCCGTCTCGCTAGAGATCAGTTGACCGAGGGACGCGCCCCGCGCCACCACGGTTGCGCGTCCGATCAGTTCCACCGCGGCGGCCGGATCGAACGACGCCTCGAGAAACGCGAGCTCGGGCGACGATGCGAGGCGCTGGTATTGATCGCGCGCACAGCGCAGAAAGTCGCGCTGCGGCGCGAGGTTCTGCAGGCCGAGGGAGCTCGGCGGCGGATGGTAGATGGTAAGTATTTCGACGCCCATGCGATGGAGCTCGACCGCGCGCGTGTCGACGTCGTGGCGGCGGACGCCGAGGTCGCCGCTCTTCGGCAGCGGGTACAAAATCGAGGCGCCGGGCGAGTCGCCGGTCAGGAGCGCGATCCTGCGCGCACCGTTGCGCCACCAGAGTCGTGCACATGCGTCGAGGGCGTCGGCCGTCGCATCGACGAAGTCAGCCCCCGGTGTCGCCGGAAGAGCGAGCAACCGCTCGCGCAGCCTCGTCTCGTCGAGGCGATGAAAAACACGTTCTTCGTCCGAGGGAAAGAGCTGGTAGCGCGGCTGCAGGTCTCGTGCGGTGACGGTCGGCGGATTCTGGTCGCCGAACGCGAGCACGGCCACGCGCGCATACCGCCCTTCGGCAAACTGCATCACGAACGCGATCAGCTTTTCCGCGTGCGCGCTCCACGCGTCCGTTCGTTCGAGCAGACGAGTCGCGGACGGCGATGTCGACTCCTGCGGAGTCGCGACCGCGGGCGGCGTCTCCGGCCAGATGCGCGTCGTACCGTCGACGATGATCGCGATGTCGATCGGCGCGTCGGCTTTCGCCGGTACGATCGGCGCCGGCGGGTGATAACGCGCGTCAGCAGGCAGATGCACGACGTCGCGGCCGCGGCTCGACAGCGAAAGTACACCGTCGGGTTCGACTTCGACGCGAAGAGGAACGATCTCGCCGGGTTCCGCGGCGACCTCCGCGCGCAGACGCACAGCTTCGCCGTCAGTCAGCACGACGTGGACTCCGGACGCACCGGTGAGACAACGCAGCTCCGCCGCCGCGACACCGCCGCTGAATCGCAGCGGCACTTCGACCGCCGCCTGATTCCAGGCCTGCAGGTACATCTCGGCCGGCACGCTCACGGACGTCTACCTTTGACAAACTCCGTGAGCTCGCGAAGACCGCGTTCGAGGTCTCTGTCGGAAACGTTGTCGCAATCGTTCCGGAATGCCAGCTTCGGCGTCGTGTCGACGCGACATGCGAGCGCCTGAAGGAGCGCGCGCGCCTCGGGCGCCGTGACCAGCTTCGATTGGACGTCTTCGTACGCCGCATTCGTTGTGTCGATCTCGGCTGGACCGCGGAGGAAGTCGAGGCCCGGCTGCGGATCGTCCAGCAGCGCGAGAAGCTGCAGCTTGATGAGCCCGAGCACCACCAGTTGATCGTCTTCCCACGATGCGGCGGGATGACCGGTGAAGTGGGTGGTCGCGAGCTGCCGAAGCAGTGGGTCGTTCTTCTTCGTCTCGAGAGCGTCGAAGAGCTCCTTCGCCTCGTTCTCGAACGGCTGCCCGCGCAGAGCCGGCCTTCCCAGGCTCGACGCGAAAACCGGCTCACCCTGCGAATCCACTTTCGAATGCAGTCCGTACAGCAGGACGCTGTTCAGACCGAGCAGCAACACGAGCAGGACCGCCGCTGTGATCCTCATGACGGAAGTGGGCACCGATCGCGCCAGCACCGCCCTGGCCCGTCCGAACCGTCCGCGCGGCGGCGACGTGAGGCTCTGGTCGGCAGTTTCGGCGAAGACTTTCGTCTCCACGCGATCGAGACGCTTGTCGAGGCTCGGGCGCCGGATCGCATTCAGCACGAGTGATTCGAGATCAGGCGAGATCCACGCGAGGTAGCCGACAAACTCCTGCAAGCGCTGCTCGGCCTCCTGACTCACGGGGACGAGCAGGTGCGAGCCGGCAGGGAATCGCGCCTCGTTGCCGTTGGCGTTGAGCTGTGCCGGCGGCCGCCCCGGCGATAACACCATGCATCGCTCGCTCGCCGCATGACCTTTCGCGTTCACGGGCATGACGGTGAACGTTCGCGATCGTCCTTCGTCGCGCACGACGACGATGACGCCTCCGCCGCCCTGCCCCTGGACGGAATTCCTGAGATCGGCGCGCGCCGACTGGAGATCCCTCGCGTCGATCGTTACTCCCTGCAGCACGGGCGCATCGACCCGACGCTGTGCGTACGCGATGACGTGCGTCGGGTCTTTCGCGCCCTCGACTTCGAGTTGATACGTGACCCCGCCATCCTTGTCGCGGTCACGGAAAAACGTTACGGCATCGTTCATGACGACCTCTCTCCGAATTCCGATGGAATCGACCATCCTTTTTCACGCCTGAGGGTGCGGCGAAGCGCATCCGCCTCCGAGCTCTCGAGATGCGCGAACACGAGCGCGAGCGCGGCGTCTTGGCGGTCGTCGGCGCACGGCGCGCCGCCCAAGTGCTTCCACTCCCGCATCGCTTTGATGACGCTCTGCCAGCACCATGGCTCGGTGCGATCCGGCGGCGTCGTGATTGCGTAGACCACTTGCAGTGCCGCGGTGCCGAGCGAGCCGCCGGGGAGCATCGAACAGGCGAGCGCGAACAACTGCGCGATCGTGGCATCGTCCGTACCGAGCAACGCAGGGTTCTCCTGCGCCGCCGTTTCGTAGATTTGCCAGCCGCTCCGCGCGAGCTGGCGGCGATCCTGCGGCGACAGGTTCTTCGATTGGATCCGTTCGGCGAGCGCCCGAAGGGCGCGTTTGCCATTCCGGCGTTCGCTGTCGATCGTCGCTGCCAGCTGCCGCCAGCATGCATCACGGTTCGCGTTGCGGAGGAGGGCGGCGATCACCGTATCGGCGATGGTCTCGCTCTCGAGCTCTCCCGCGAGCTCGTCGTGCAGCAGACGCGCGGCGCGGCGCAACCGGTTCTCGACAAGCCGTCGAACGAGTGCCTTCGAGACGTTGCGCGGCCGCCACTCCGGCTCGCCGTCGATGCGATCGTCGATCACCTTCGCCACGTCGTGCGGCAAGGCCGTGGGCCTGGCGTTCATCCAGTCGGCGAGGTGTGCGAGGAAGCGCGGATCGCTCCAGAGATCCGGGTCGCCGGCGGCGCGCAGCGCCGCGGACATGTCGCGCTCGAACATGGTCGCGAGCGACTGCACGCGCGCCGACAGCGCCTGCTGCGGGCGATGCCCGGCAATCGCATAGAGACGCGACGACTCGTCGAGCGTGAGGGCCGGCCGCTCGATGAGGTAACGCTCGCCGACGAGCCACGCGAGCGCATGCCGCGAAACGTCACCACTGAACCGCGAGCGCGCCAGCACCGCATCGATCGAGGGATTCACGATCAATGAGGACAAGCTCGTCTCCACGAGCTCGGCGAGAGCGCCGAGGTCGGACGCGTGGTCGATGAGCTGCGCGAATTGCTCCTCCTCGAATGGAGAGATCCACGGCCACCGTCGCGAACCGGAGCCGCTGCCGCAGAGGAGCGCCGCCTCGCTTCCATCGAAAGAAGTGAGATCGGCCATCACGGCATCCCAAGCTTCGAGCGTTGCCTCCGCGTCGCGATCCTGCGTCCAGAAAGTCGAGCCGAGCCACGCCAGGGCCGACTGCCGAAGGATGGCCGCCTCGGCGGATCGTTCGCGCGCCAGACGCGAACGGCGCCGCCAGAAGTACCACCACCCACTCCGGACCAGCGCGTCGGTCGTTGCCTGCACGTCGTGCCGCATACGGCCATCGAGCTCTTTGCAAACCTCATCGATGCTCGCGTCATCGCGGAAAATCGCCGCGAGTCCCAGCAGTGCCTGCGGATTGACGCGGTCCAGACGAATGCATGGCCATGCCGCGTCGAACGCAATCCGCTCGACGGTCTCGCGATCGGCGTCGCCGAGTCGCGGCAGCGCTTTCCACAACGCGGCGGTGAGCGCGTCCTCCGCGTCACTGCCCGTGCTCTCGCCGATGCGCGTCAGGAGATCGGTGAGACGAAGGTAGACCGGCAGAGCCGCGACGGGATAGAGCCGCAATCCAGCCGCCGTGATCGCGGCGGCGAGCGTCGTGGGCGCCGGCACGAACGACCGCAGCCGGTCGAGCAGCAACGCGGGGACGTCTCGCCACGCATCGCTGAAGAACTCGACGTCGTCGAGCCAGCGCCGCGCCGCTTCAATGAGCTCCTCGCGTCCGGCGATGCCGATGTAGATGCGCGCCCACTCGGGATCGAATCGCGAGACAGCGCTCGTGAGCGTGCGAAACACCGCCGCATCGGACGCGGCACGAGCCAGCGCCTCGCTCTCGTGCGCCCTTCTGGTCAGCCAGCCTGTCTTTGCCTCGGCGTCAATCACGGCGCCGAGCGCGCCGGCCGGGACAAGGCGATCGAGGGGAATCTGCGCTGTCCGCTGCGCTGCCGCGGCTTCGGAAACGAGGGGCGGATCGCGCGCGAGCAGTTGGACCAGACGCGCCAGCTTTGCGGAATCGCGCGGGTCCCACCAGCCCTCCAGTCTCTCATCGACACGCAGCCCGAGCCGGGTCGCACCTTCTTCGCTCGCGCGCAACAGCTCCCGCCGGCCCGCGGACAACC
>DASVRB010000294.1:0-5381 GCA_036388835.1 Thermoanaerobaculia bacterium
CCTGAGCGTCAGCGAAGGATCTCAAAAATGCGACGGCCGTCGCGGCTGAGATCCTTCGCTGACGGGGCGGAGACGGTGGAGTGCTCAGACTCTATCCGGATACTGCTCCAGCGCAATGCGCAACAATTCCGTCGCTTTGCGCAGGTCGTCCTGATTCAGCACATACGCGATGCGCACGTGCTGTTTGCCGAGGGGCGATGAATAGAAGCCGCTGGCGGGAGCGACCATCACCGTGGCGCCGTCGTGCTGGAACGCGGTCAGGAGCCACACCGCAAAGAGATCGGCGTCTTTCACCGGCAGTTGCGGCATGCAGTAGAACGCCCCCTCGGGGCGGCTGAGCGATACGCCCGGAATGGACATCAGCCCGTCGTACAGCACATCGCGGCGGCTGCGATATTCATTGACGATGTCGGTCGTGTATTGATCGCCGAGCGTCTCGGCGCCGACCGCGATGAACTGCGCCAGGCCGGGGGGCGACAAACGTCCCTGAGCCATGCGCAGACAGGCGTCGTAGACCTCCGCGTTCCGCGTCACCAGCGATCCGAGGCGGATGCCGCAGGCGCTGTAGCGCTTCGAGAGACTGTCCACCACGATCACCAGTTCGTCCGCATTGTCCAGCTCGAGCGCGCTCGTGGCGCGGTGGCCGTCGTAGACGAACTCGCGATACACCTCGTCCGACACGAGGAACAGACCGTTGTCGCGGCAGAAGGAGGCCAGCATGTCCAATTCGTCGCGACGATAGACGGTGCCGGTCGGATTGCCTGGATTGCAGATGATCAGCAGGCGTGTGCGCGGCGTCAGCGCGCGCTCGAACACTTCCCGCGGCGGAAGGTGAAATCCGTTTTCGCCGTGACTCGTCACGGGTACGAGATTGAGGCCGGCCATCGTCGCGAACGCTTTGTAATTCGCGTAATACGGCTCGATGACCATCACGTCGTCGCCTTCATTCGCGCAGGCGAGGAAGGAGAAAAGAATGGCCTCGCTGCCGCCGGTGGTGGCGAGGATTTGATTCGGGGTAAAGGTCAGGCCGAGCCGGCGCTCGTAATAGCGATGGAGCGAGCGGAGAAACTCCGGCGTCCCCATCGAGGGCGAATACTCCAGCACCTTCGACTCGATCTGCTTGAGCCGGTCGCGCATGCATGCGGGCGTCTCGATGTCGGGCTGGCCGATATTGAGATGCAGTACGCGCGTGCCGCGCGCCTTGGCCGCATCCGCCATCGGCGCAAGCCTGCGGATCGGCGAAGCCGGCATCTCCAGCGCACGCCGCGACACACCGGGAGTGGCCCCGCGCCGGGCATCACCCGGCGCAGAGCTGTTTTCCACATCCTGAAGCAAAGTCATCTATTTTTTCTTCGAGCGCATCACGGCCGGATGCGTCGAGTTCGGATTCTTCGTGTCCACCGCGTTCTGCGTGAGCTGCTCTTTGTCGTCGTTGACGTTCGCGTGCATTTTGTCGGGCCCGTCAGACTGCGACCGCCCGCCGACCTTGTAGTAGTCCTGATTCGGATTTGCTTTGCTCATGGTGGGGTGTTTTGCGAAGGAGTTGCCAGCATTGGGGTTGTCGGTTGTCGGTTGTCGGTTGTCGGTCATCGGTTGTCAGTTGGCAGTTGTCGGTTGTCTGCGACTGGTCGCGAAAGCGGACTCGGCGCTGACAACTGACAACTGACAACCGACAACACCCCTCGCGGTTCACTGCAGCAACTGACGCGCAACAAACCCCAACACCGTCTTCTGCATGAAGTACAGCGTGTTCTTCTGCGACACGGTGTGGCGGGTGCGGGGGAGGAGCATCATTTCGAAGGGGCGGCCGAGCTGCTGGAGCTCGTAGGCGAACTGGACGGTGTTCTGGACGTGCACGTTGTCGTCGGTGGTGCCGTGCAGGAGGAGGAGGTTGCCGTGCAGGTTTTTGGCGTGGTGGCGCGGCGAGCTCTTCCTATATCCGTCGGGGTTGTTCTGCGGCATCAGCATCAGGCGCTCGGTGTAGATCGAGTCGTAATCGCGCCAGTCAGTGACCGGGCCGCCGGCGATGCCGGCTTTGAAGGTTTTACTGTGCGTCATCGCGTGCAGGACCATGAAGCCGCCGTAGCTCCAGCCGTTGATCAGAATCCGCTCGCCGTCGATGCCGGGCTGCTGTTTGAGCCAGGCAATCGCGTCTTCTTCGTCGCGCAGCTCCGACTCGCCGAGGTTCTTGTAGGCAGGCCAGGCGGAAACGGCCCCCTTGCCGCTGGCGGTGCGATTGTCGACCATGAACACCACCGCGCCGCTCTGTGCGATCAGCTGATTGAAGAGCATGAACTGCCCGCGCCACTCATTGCGCACCTGCTGCGCGTGCGGACCGCCATAGAGAAACTGATAAACTGGATATTTCTTCGACGGATCGAAATTCGGCGGCCGGATCAACAGCGCTTCCATTGGAAAACCGTCGCGCGCCCGCACCTGCAGAAACTCGATGCGCTGCAGTTCATAGTCATTCAGCGCGGCGACGCGGTTCTCCTCCACCACTCGGGCCACAGTCCCGTCGCCGCGATGCACGCGAATCTGGTCCGGCGTCCGGATGTCGCTCCATTTGTCGATGTAGTGCGTCAGTGAGGGATTGAAGGTGGCGGTGTGTTTTCCGGCCGGCTCCGAGATCCGCTGTAGGCCGCTGCCGTCGAGGCGGATGCGATAGACGTCGAGACCGATGGGGCTCCGCTCGGTCCCGGAGAAATAGACGTAATTCGCATCGCTGCCGTGCACGTCGCGCGCTTCCCACGCCCCGCTCGTAATTTGTCGCAGCAGCGTGCCGTCGGCACTGTAGTGATAGATGTGCCGGTAGCCGTTGCGCTCCGACTGCCAGAGAAACGAGCCGTCCTTGCGCCACGTCGGACTGGCCAGCGGGTCGACCCACGCCTGGGTCGTTTCGCGGAACAGCGTGCGCGACGTGCCGTCCAGTGGCGAGGCGCTGACCAGATCGAGCCACGACTGTTCGCGATTCTGCACCTGGTATGTGAGCGACCTGCCGTCGCCGCTCCAGGCGACGTTCACAATCAGGAATTCACCGCTCGAGTAGCGTTCAGTGTCCGCTTCGATGCGCGGTGCGCCGCTGGCGGCCGCAATGAAGAGCTTTACGCGCGGATTCGGATCGCCCGCCTTCGGATAGTGATAGACGTTCAGGTCGAGGCGGTATGGGATGTGGTCGACGACCGTGTACTCCGGCACCTGCCGCTCGTCGAGCTGCAGAAATGCGAGCCGTGTCGAGTCGGGGCTCCACCAGAACGCCTTCCAGATGTCGCGTCCGTAGACCTCTTCCTGATAGACGTAATCGAGTTTTCCATTGAGGATCTCTTTCGAGCCGTCGGTGGTAATGCGGCGCTCGCGGCCATGGAGATCGACCACATACAGATCGTTCTGCCGCACGAATGCGACGCGCGTCCCGTCAGGACTGAACGTCGCCTCCTCTTCCTCCCCCGGCGCGGACGTCAGACGGGTGGCGGTATTGCGGGCCAGTGAATAGAGATAGAGATCGTCGCCGGCCGTGACGACGAACGCCCGCTTTTTCGCGTCAAAGGCCAGCTCTTCCGATTCCGCGGCCCTGCGCGCGTCGTCCGACGACAGGCCGCTCTCCGTCAACGCCGCCGCCACCCTCGCGCGATCGAAGAGCGCCCGCTCCTTGCCCGTGGCGACGTCGTAAACGCGCCATTCCACAAAATTGCCTTTCGCATCCGCGCGCGGCCAGACGAACGACGTGTCGTCGATCCAGTCGAAATCGCTCTGGATCGCGCCTGCGAACGACACCTTCTCGGTCGGGTGATAAATCGCCTCGAGGGTGAGCGGCTTTTTCTCGGCGAAGAGCGGTGTGGATGCGAGGAGGAGGAAGAAGAGCGCGAGCTTTGTCTTGATCGCCATCGCCGGAAGCATATCCGTGGCATGGCTTCTGGTCGTAACGATCCTCCACGTACTGTAGATGGCTGCGCGGCCGAGGGAAAATGTGCGATGTGCCAATTGGAGCCGACACATTCGCGAGGCGCCGGCATCTGCCGCATTTTGAGCGACCCGATCGCACCTGCTTCGTGACCTTCGTGACGCGAGGCCGTTTCGAGCTCTCCCCTGAGGCAAGGCGCATCGCCCTCGCGTGCTGCACCCACGATCACGGGGTGACCTACTGGTTACATACCGCCGTGGTCATGCCGGACCACGTGCACCTGCTTTTCGTGCCGCTCGACGGCTGGACCCTTGACCGCATTCTGCGTCGCGTCAAGGGCGTATCCGCACGGCTGATCAATCGCGAGCTACAACGACGCGGAGCAGTATGGCAGGCGGAGTCGTTCGATCGCATCCTGAGGTCCGACGAGGACGTCACCCGCAAAGGCGAGTACATCGCGAACAATCCCGTCCGTGCGGGACTCGCAGCCACGCCCGAGGAGTACGAGTGGCTCTGGTCGTGGTGGAGGAGAGGCGACGCGGTTCGCGAGTAACCGCTCAGTGGACGACAGGCAGGATTGCCTGTCCGCTCGTGGCCGTCGGCTGAGAAGGACGGGGGACAGGCAGGATTGCCTGTCCTCCACTAGTGCCTCCAAGCGATGACCTATGCCAACCTCACTCTACGTGGTGGAGGACAGGCAATCTTGCCTGTCCTATCGTGCGCGTCGCTGAGAAGGAGGCGGGGGACAGGCAGGATTGCCTGTCCTCCACTAAGCGCCTCGAGCGATGACCTTTGCCAACCGCACTCTCCGTGGTGGAGGACAGGCAATCTTGCCTGTCCTCTCGGCCCGGTTGCTGAGGAACGCTCAAGGACAGACGCGTCGCAATTACGCCGTTGCGGCGCTCTCCCCCATCAACTGCTTGAGCACGAACGGGAGGATGCCGCCGTTGTCGTAGTAATCGACTTCGATCGGGGTGTCGATGCGCACGGTCACCGGCACTTCGTCGGTGGTGCCGGTGTGGCGTTTGATGCGCAGGGTGGCGCTCTGGCGGGGGCGGAGGGTGCCTTCGATGCCGGCGATCTCGAACGTTTCGGTGCCGTCGAGGGCCAGCGACTGGGCGTTGGTCCCTTCTTCGAACTGCAGCGGGAGGACGCCCATGCCGACGAGATTGGAGCGGTGAATGCGCTCGAAGCTCGCGGCGACGACCGCGCGCACGCCCAGGAGCTTGGTTCCTTTTGCGGCCCAGTCGCGCGAGCTGCCGGTGCCGTACTCATGTCCCGCGATCACGATCAGTGGCGTGTTCGCCTCGGCATAACGAATGGCCGCGTCATAGATCGCCATCCGCTCGCCGGTCGGGTAATGCACCGTCACGCCGCCTTCCACGCCCGGCACCATCAGGTTCTTGATGCGGACGTTCGCAAACGTGCCGCGCGTCATCACGCGATCGTTGCCGCGGCGCGAGCCGTAGCTGTTGAAATC
>DASVRB010000295.1:0-2113 GCA_036388835.1 Thermoanaerobaculia bacterium
CGAAGGATCTCAAAATGCGACGGCCGTCGCGGCTGAGATCCTTCGCTGACGCTCAGGATGACGGGTGAGGCAGTGGCCGCTCCGCAAAATTGTTCCCCCTCACCGATGATTTTCCCCACCGCCTCCCGTCTACACCTTCGAAACCAATTCGAAGGAGACCTCGATGAGCGTACAAGCGGCGGATTTCCCCACTCTCTCCACCACCGGCACTTCTCGTAAAGCGCTGTTGACCGGACGCGTCCTCAGCGGGCTTGCAGTCCTTTTTTTGCTGTTCGACGCCATCGGCAAGTTGCTGCAGCCGGCGGCGGCGGTGGAAGGGACGACCCAGCTCGGCTGGTCGGCCGACGTGCTCGTGCCGCTCGGCATCATTCAGTTCGTCTGCCTCTTCCTCTATCTATTGCCGCGCACTTCGTTCCTCGGCGCCGTGCTCTGGACCGGCTACCTCGGCGGCGCGATCGCGACGCACGTGCGCGTCGATAATCCGCTGTTCAGCCACGTCCTCTTTCCCGTCTATGTCGCCGCGCTGTTGTGGGGTGGTCTGTGGTTGCGCGACCGCCGCGTCCGCGCGCTGCTGCCGTTCGCCTGAGTCGCATTCATAAGGAGAGAAATCAATGTCACGCGAAATCTTCGTCAACCTCCCGATCAAAGATCTACAGAAGTCGATGGAGTTCGTTTCCGGCCTCGGCTTCACGTTCAATCCGCAATTCACCGACGACAAAGCGGCCTGCATGATCGTCAATGAAAAAGCGTATGTGATGCTGCTGACCGAGCAATTCTTCGGCGGCTTTACGGACAACAAAGTGTGTGACACGAGCACACATACCGAGGCCTTGTTCGCGCTGTCGTGCACCAGCAGGGCAGAAGTCGATCAAATCGTCAGAAAAGCCATTGATGCGGGCGGCCGTCACGCCAAAGATCCGAACGACCACGGCTTCATGTACAACTGGAGCTTCTACGATCTCGACGGCCATCATTGGGAAGTCCTCTGGATGGATCCGGCGGCGGTGCAGTAATGCGGCTCGGCGAACAGTTCGCGGCCGAGCTGACGCACGAGGCGGCGACGACGCGTCGGGTATTGGAGCGCGTTCCCGAATCACAGCTCGCCTGGAGGCCTCACCCGAAATCGATGTCCCTCGGGCAACTCGCGTTTCACATTGCGGCGCTGCCGCGCGGCATTGCCGAATTACTCGGCGAGCTCGTGGCCGAAGTGCCGACCGTGCCGCTGCCCGAAGGAACGCCCGTCGCAGAAATACTGGCGACGCTCGAACAGAGCGTCGCGTTCGCGACCGAGCGGTTGACCTCGTGGAGTGATGACGACCTCACCGCCATATGGCGCATGACGAGCGGTGGAAAAACGCTGATGGAAATGCCGCGGCTGGCCATGGTGCGGTCAGTGATGCTGAACCACTGGTATCACCACCGCGGCCAGCTCACCGTTTATCTGCGGACGCTCGACGTGCCGTTGCCGTCGGTCTATGGCCCATCGGCCGACGAGCAAGTTTTCGGGTAATGCATTGACGATCCGAGGACAGGCCAATTGGCCTGTCCTCGACGGCAATCGCGCGACGTAGAATCCGCCTGTGGATTTACAACTGCAGGGAAAGATCGCAATCGTCACCGGCGCGAGCCGCGGCATCGGTCAGGCCATCGCCGAGGTGCTTTCATCCGAGGGGATGAAACTCGTCCTCGTCGCGCGATCGGCCGACGATCTCGAGCGCGTGGCGGCGTCACTTCCTGGTGAGTCGCGCGTGCAGGCCGCCGATCTGCGCGATCCTGCCGCCCCGGCGAAAGTCGTCGCAAGCGCGATCGACGCGTTTGGCCGTCTCGACCTCCTCGTCAACAACGCCGGCGCGACGCAACGCGGCGACTTTCTCGAGCTCACCGACGAAACGTGGGCCGACGGATTCGCCTTGAAGTTCTTTGGCGCCATGCGCTGCTGCCGTGCAGCGTGGCCGCACCTCGTCCAAACGCGCGGCGCCATCGTGAACATCTCCGGCGTCGGCGGCCGCACCGGCAGCGCCGAATTCACCATCGGCGGCTCCGTCAACGCAGCCGTGCTCAATCTCACCAAAGCGCTGGCCGACCGCGGCATCAAAGACGGCGTCCGCGTCAA
>DASVRB010000296.1:0-2228 GCA_036388835.1 Thermoanaerobaculia bacterium
AATCGTCGGACGCAATGTGCCGAAGAAGATCGCCACCGCGATCGCGCCGATCACGACGCCCGCGAGAATCGACACGATCGACATGTCCTGATCGGTGCGCTCGCCCTGCGCGTCCCCGCCGGCCTTGAACGCGCGCGCGGCCACGCTGAACGAGCCGGCGATCACACGCATCGATTTGATGATGCCGAAGATGCCGGCCGTCGCAATCGCGCCGACGCCGATGTAGCGAACGTAATTGCGGAAGATCTGCGACGCATCCATTTCCCCGATCGGGATCGTCGCGGGATACACGGCCTCGGGGAAGCGGCTGCCGATCAGAAAGATCAGCGGCACGAGCACGAAGTTCGAGACGATGCCGCCCGCGACGAGGATCATCGACGAGCGGAGCCCCATCACGTAGCCGAGGCCGAGGATGAAGGCGACCGCGTCGAACCGAACCACAATGCGCGTCTTCTCCGCGAGATCGCGCATCGCCGGAATGAACTGAAAATCGAGGAACTCGCGCCACACCTGAAACGTGGTCACGAAAAAGTCATACAGGGCAGCGATGCCGGTGGCCTGCAACAACAATTTCGCCTGCGAGCCGCCTTTCTCCCCGGTGACCAGCACCTCGGTGATTGCGGTTGCTTCCGGATACGGCAGCAGTCCGTGCGTTTCGCGGACGAAATAGCGGCGCAGCGGAATCAGGAACAACACGCCGAGAATGCCGCCGGCGAGGCAGATGAAAATCGTCTGCACCGGATGCGGATTGAGGTTCAGTGAATAGAGCGCCGGCAGCGTGAAGATCGCGCCCGCGACGACCGAGCCGGACACGCCGCCGATGCTCGTGATGATCACGTTCTCGAGCAGCGACGAGCGGCGCTTGTAGACGCGCGCCAAACCGATCGCGAGGATCGAGATCGGAATCGCCGCCTCCATCACCTGCCCCACTTTCAGGCCTGAATACGCCGACGCGACCGTGAAGATGATGCAGAGAAAAAAGCCCCACGCGATCGCGCGCCCGGTCGCTTCCGGCGGCGCTTCACTCGCCGGAATCATCGGCTCGTACGCCACGCCCGCGGGCAGCGGCACGTACGCGTTTTCAGGGAGGGAGCGGGTTTCCGTCGTTTCCATGCAGGCTCCTTCGAGAGAACTTAACCGAGGATCTGGTCGATCGTTCTGTAGCTCACCGCGTGGTACATCGGGCGCGCTTTCGCGTAGATCGCGATCGCGCGCTCGCGGCCTTCCGGCGTTTCGGCGAGTTTCTGATAGAGAGGTTTGAGGAACTTGCGGCGGCCTTGTTTGAGCAGGAAGCGTTCGAGCGCGGCGTAGGCCGGCTCGTACTTGTGCTCGATCGCCTGCAGCAGCCATTCGTGCAGGATCTCGGAGTTGCCGCTCTCCGAGAAATTGAACGCGGCGTCGAGATCGACCAGATGCCCGTAGTTCAACGTCTTCGGCAGTTGCCGCAGGAAATGAATCCATTCGTGCGTCGACCAGTTCTGCGTCGTCAGCTCCGAGGCCGGCGTGCCGCCCGCGAATGCCGCGCTTTGCGCTTCCACTTTCGTGAATGCATTCGAGACCACCTGCGGCACGTTCTCCGGAATGCCGGGTGCGTGTACCCACTGCTCGAGACTGATCCGATCCTCGGAGCCGGCATGCTGCGCCAGTAGCTTCGTGCGCAGCTCCTCCATGAAACGATCCGTGGTCATCGACTGGAACGCGTGCTCGTCAAAGTACGCGCGCAGGAACGCATCGAACGCCTCGCGGCCGACCGTCTCTTCGATCAGGCGCAGGAGAAAGTACCCCTTCTCGTACGCGAGCTTCGTGGCCGCTTCGTCGGGATCGCGATCGGTGAGATCGAGGAAAAGATGCGTGTCGCGCGACGGCAACTCCGAGACCGTCGCTTCGAGATCCTGGTAGCCGAGGAGCGCCAGCATCTCGGAGTAATCGCGTCCGAAAACCGCCTCCATGATCCGGCGCTCGAAGTAGACGGTGAAGCCCTCGTTCAGCCAGAAGTCGTTCCAGGTCGCGTTCGTCACCAGATTGCCCGACCACGAATGCGCGAGCTCGTGCGCGACGAGCGACACGAGCGAGCGGTCGCCGGCGAGCACGGTCGGCGTCGCGAAGGTGAGGCGCGGGTTCTCCATGCCGCCGAACGGGAACGACGGCGGGAGCACCAGGATGTCGTACCGCCCCCACCGGTACGGGCCGTACAGCGACTCCGCCGCGCTCACCATGCGCTCGACGTC
>DASVRB010000297.1:0-1711 GCA_036388835.1 Thermoanaerobaculia bacterium
TACAGGTCGGAGTAAAAGCGGCGACTGGGGTCGCCGCACTCCAAATTACGCTCCGCGGGCGTGATCCTGATATTGCGAATGGTGGAACGCGTTGTAGACCGCGTCGCGCATCACCCGGTAGCACTCGCAGGCCTGCTCCTCCAGCCGCGCGCGATCGGTGATGTTCACGCGGCCGCGTGACGCCGAAACGCCGCCCGCTTCCTGCAGTTCACCGATGCCGAGGGTGAGACCTGGGCGTGCGAGGGCAAGCATCCGTGCGAGCTCGTCGTGCGTCAGCGCCACCGCGTCCTCGTGCAGCCGGTCGGCGATCGTCAGGAGCAGACGCGCGGCACGCTGACGGATGTTGTGCGTCTGATTGCAGAGCGCCGTCTGTGCCGTCTCCGCCATCCGCGCTTCCACGCAGCGCATCGTCATCGCGTGCAGTTCGCCGCCGCGCTCGAACTCCACCTTCATCATCTCGGGCCGGAGCTTCAGCGCCGTCCCGGCGATCACCATCGCGCAGCGGATGAGCGGCAGGCCGCCCTCCATGATCGCGCGCTCGCCGATCATCCCTTCCGAGCCGACGATGCTGAGCGCGACTTCCTTCCCCTCTTCATTCGACACCGCGAGCTCCGCCACGCCGGCGGTGATGAAGTAGACGCCGCGCGGCGGCTCGTCCTGCTGGTGCAGGATCTCTCCCTTCCGAATGTTGACTTGCGTGAGATGAGAATGAAGGCGCCTGTACTCGGCGTCAGGCAATGCCTGAAGCACGAGGTTCGGCGGACGGACGGTCATCGGTCACAACGCTGGATTGAAGCCATCCCACGAGTGTACGCCAGCGAACCAAACCGCGTATGGTTATCTTAACTACGCGCAACCGAGCGACAACGCAGACGCGTTACAGTAGCGAGCCCATGCGACTCCCGCTCGCCGCCGCCGCGCTCGCTCTCTTCCTCACGTTGCCGGCCGCGAGTGCGCCGCTCGAGAGCGTTCTGCGCGAAGGTGACATCATCTTTCACGAATCGCGTTCCGCGCAGAGCCGCGCCATCCAGCTCGCCACCGGCAGCCGCTACAGTCACATGGGCATCCTCTACCGCAACAAGGGACAGTGGTTCGTGTACGAGGCCGTGCAGCCTGTGAAACTGACGCCATTGAAGAGCTGGATCGTCCGCGGCGAGCGCCAGCACTTCGTCGTCAAGCGGCTGAAGAATGCGTCGCTCCTCACGCCCGCCACGCTCGCCCGGATGCGACAGGTCGGCGAGCAATATCGCGGAAAACCGTACGACCTGACGTTCGAATGGGACGACCGCCGCATCTACTGTTCCGAGCTGGTCTGGAAGATCTACCGCGGCGGCGCCGGCATCGAGATCGGCCGTCTGCAGCGGCTGCGCGACTTCGACCTCTCCCATCCCGCCGTGAAGAAGAAGATGCGCGAGCGTTACGGCAAAAAGATCCCGCTCAACGAGCCGGTCATCTCGCCGTCCGCGATGTTCGATTCAAAGCTGCTCGTCGAAGTAGCGCGCGATTAGAACCCGTCCTTGTGGAGCGGCGGGCTTTTAGCCCACCGAACGTCTCGCGAGTGCCCGGCGGGCTAAGAGCCCGCCGCTCCACCGGAGGTCACTGCGCCGTAGCGTCGTGCGCGTCCACTCGCCCCTCACCGAGAAGTGCTGAGCGAACCAACGCGGCAAAATCGCGGGGTGCGGAGTCGTGATCTGCCGACACTCCGCCGAGC
>DASVRB010000298.1:0-4737 GCA_036388835.1 Thermoanaerobaculia bacterium
AGACGACCATGATCGGCAGCGCGAGCACGCAGGTCCCGAGCGCGGCCGGCATGGTCATGGCCGTGATGTAGCGCGACGAGGTGAGGAACGGCGTGCGCAGGGATGTTCCTTCTGCCTTCAGTTTCGCGAACGCCGGGAAGAGGACGCGTCCGACCACCCACAGCAGCATGATCACAGTGGTTTCCGGGATCTTGCTGGCCATCTGGTAAAGACCGAGCTCGCTCGTGCCGAGGTAGCGGCCAACGATGGCGATGTCGGCGTGGTGGGCGATCGCGGTGAGGACGTTCACGACGATGATCCCGCGGCCGTACGACATCATCGGCTTGAAGAGATCGAGCGGAAGGGTGAGCGTCGGACGCCACGGCACCGCCACCCAGACCAGGATCGTGCGCGCGGCCAGGCCGGCGAGATGTCCGTAGACGAGGCTCCAGGCGCCGTAGCCGTACCAAGCGAATCCGAGCGAAACGACCGCTTTGATCGCGGCCATGGCGACGTCGGGAAGCAGGCGGGCGCGGAATCTGAGGTCTTTCTGCAGCAGCGCGTCGTGCGTGTTGCCGAGGAACTTGATGATGAAACTGAACGCGAGGACCTGTACGAGCGTGGTGCCGTGCTCCGCGTTGAAAAAGTCGGCGACGTACGGCGCGATGACGAGCGTGAGCAGGCACCAGGCGATGCCGGCGACCGCGTTGATCGTGAACGTGACCTGGGCCGCCTCGTCGCGTCGCTCGGGCCAGTAGACGAGCGCGACGCCTGTCCCGAGGTCTCCGATGGCTTCGGCGTAGGTGATGTAGGCCATCGCAAACGCGAGCAGGCCGAATTCGTTCGGCGCGAGGAGGCGCGCGAGCAGCGCGAGGCCGATCAGCGTCACCCCTTTGCTGCCGGCGGTGGCAAGGAACGCCCAGATCGCGGCGCGGGCGGTGGTCTGGCCTGTGGTCTGGCTGGGGCTCAACGGACGCTCCGGATGACGGTTCGCTTCAGTTTGCGCCGGACGGCGCGGGTGCGCAGCGACGGCTGATCGTTGACCATGCGAGCGAGAGTGCGGATTGCGTGCATGACTCGGAAGAGCTCAAGCGTGCAGGGGTCGAGCGCGTCTCCATCGAGGAAGCCGGAGAGGAACGCGCGCTCCATGCGCGGGTAGTCGCGCCCGGCCAGCGGCAGCAGCTCGAGATAGGAGAGGAGGTAGACCACGTCCTCGAGCGGCAACCCTTCACGAAAGCCTTCGAAGTCGATCACTTCGACCGAGCGGTCGGCGATGAAGAGATTGCCCGGCCAGAGGTCGCCGTGGTGCCCGACCACCGGCAGCGAGCCGCCGGCCACGCGGCTTTCGAGCGAGCGAACGTAATCGATGATTTTTCCGCGCAACGTGCGGAGGACGCGGTCGTGCTGAACGACGAGCTCGAGGTCCTGCAACGCGAGATGGACGAGCGAGGTGAGGATGTGGCGGCCGTCTTCGTCCGAGCGGGTGTGCTGCTGCATGAAGCGCAGCCAGTAGCCGGCGCGGCGCAGCGGCAGGTCGAGCTCGGCGATTTTGCGGCGGCGGCGCGCGGCGCTGATGATCCGGTCGAGCGGCGTGCCGGACGCGCGGTCCATCACCACCGTCGCGCGCGGCACGTCGAGCAGCAGCGCGCGAGGGACGGTGTAGGCGCTGCCGTCGCGCGTGGTGGTCATGGAGCGATGCAGTCCGCTGAGCATCGCGTATTCGATCTCGGCGCTTTCGGACGCGGGACGCGGATCGACGGGAGTGACGCGCTGCTTTTTCAGCACGACTTCGCGGCGCGTCGCGCCGTCGTCGATGGTGAGCTCGGCGATGATCGAGCCGGCCCGCACGTGCAGGCGCCGAATGGCCAGGGTCTTTGCGCCGTATGCGCTCCAGTCGAGCGCGAGGATCTCGTCGATGGTGTCGGGATCGGCGCCCGGATGTTCGTCGAGCTCGCGCAGCAGTTCCGCGGTGAGCTCGCCCGCGGTGCAGTCGATCTTCGCCGCCGAGGTCACGGCGCGGGAGACGAACGAATGAATGTGCGCCGCGCCGAGGCGAGGCAACTGGTCGGCGAGATAGAGCCCGGCCAGGCCGACGCGCGGATGGCGAAGCAGGCGCATCGCGGTCTGCAGCGGCGCGCGCGAGAGGCGGCCGAGGGTGGTGCGGAGGACGTCGATCGAAAGAGGCGGCACCTGCACGACGGTGACGATGTGGCCGCGGCGCTCGAGCTCGGCGATCGCTGACTCGGCGCGCTCCCGATGGGCGTCGACCAGCACGACCACGGCGCCGCGAATGCGCGGCAGGGTGCGCGCTTCGACGGCGTCCGTCACGGTCATACCGCGACCTCTTCCGGACGGGCGACGACGCCGCTGCTGAGGCGCGCGACCGCGGCCGCGAGACCGAGGTAGAGACCGTAGTAGCGGACGTGCGATTCATGCAGGAACACACTGGCGATGAGGTAGCCGGCCAGTGCGATGCCGACCGCGCTGGCGATCGCGGCGCGGCCTTTCTCGCCGCGCGCGAGCAGCACGTGCCGCGCGCGCAGCAGCAGCAGAAACGCGGCGAGCGATGCGCCGCAGAAGGTGAGCAGGCCGAGGATGCCGGTCTCCGAGGCGAGCTCGAAGTAGAGACCGTGCGGGAACTCGTGGCTGCCCGGCTCGGTGTAATCGCGCTGGGCCATGCCGATGCGCGGCGCGTATTCGTCGTAGAGCGTGGCGAAGTTTCCGGCGCCGACGCCGCCGATGAGATGGTCGTCGAACATCGCCAGCGACACGCCCATCAGCAGCTTCCGTTTCGCGACCGAGCTGTCGAGGCGTTCATTCACGGAGGCCCCTGGCAGCGCGGTGCCGACGCTGAGGAAGCGCTGTCGCATGGCCGTCGGCAGGAGCGGAATCATCATCAAGGCCGCGAGCGCGCCGATCACGGCGTGACGTTTCGGGATCTGCAGCGCGACGATGAGCATGCCGCCCATGGCGATCAGCGTGAGCATCGCGCCGCGCGAGTAGGTGGCGAGCGTGCCGGCGGAGACGATGCCGGCCGCCGCAAAGTACGCGTAACGCCAGCGCGGCCGCTTCTCGTCGATGCCGAGGGCGATGGCCAGCGGGATCGCGACCATGAGAATGCGCGCGTAAAAGTTCGGATCGGAGACCGGCGGTCCGGCCGCGCGGCCCGACGAGTACTCGCCGTGGATGTTGCCGTAGTCGAGTTTGACGATGCCGAAGAAGGCATCGAGCAGCAGGCCTGTCGAGACCTGGATGACGGAGACGATGGACATCGCCGCGCAGGTGACGATGAGCGCGTTCATGCCGCGTTTGAGGGCGCTCCACGAGACGGTCACACTGGTCGCAAGCACGCAGATGAGCGTCGCCTTCACGACCTCGGCGAACCAGGCGTCGGCGCCGCGCGCGTCGTCCGCCCAACTGCTGCTGGCCAAGACGACGATGCAGTAGAGCGCCATCATGATCACCGGCGGCTGAATCGCGGCGCTGAGCGGCCGGCAGGCAGCGCGGTACTTCCAGGCGATGAAGGCGAGCAGTACGACCAGCGGCTGCAGCAGCGACGGCACCGGGTAGCGCGACATCAGTACGTCGGAGATGTCGACGTACAGCACGACGATCAGCAGCGGCAGGCCGAGCATGAACGGCGCGGCGGCGGACAGCGGTCCGGTCACGACGCGCGTCGCCGGCGCGACCGGCGGTACGACTCCCTCGACGGCGGCTTGGGCCTGCCGGATCTGCCGCGCCGCGCGCGAGAAGGCGGAGACCGCGGCGCCGGTGGCGGCGAACGCGGTCAGCGTGGTGACGTCGACCGCTTCGCGGAAAAAGATCGAAAGTGCGAGGACCGAGTAGGCGGTGGCGGCGAGGCCTGCTTCTTCTTCCGCGAACCACGCCGAGGCGGCGACGGCGGCGATGAAGGCGAGGAAGAGCGCGAGCGGCGCGGCCGGCGCGAGCATCCCGATCCCGCAGGCGACGATCACGAGATCGACGGCCAGTGCGTGTCGGAGAATCGTGCGCCGGGTTTCAGGGGCCATTCGGTTCGATCTCGGTTCGCGCCGCGCCGGCGCTCGTCACGCGTCAGCCCTTGGCGCGCACGGGAGCGTGCGCGCGGCGCCGGTCGAGGAGAAAGGCGAAAGCGATCCCGACGATCGTTCCGAGCAGCAGCCCGGCGATGGCGGCGCGCCCGGTGCGCGGCAGAAAGGGTCCGCTCGGCGCCGAGGCGGGAGCGACCAGGCTGACGCCGTAGAGCTTGTACATCGAGATGGCGGCAGGGGCGAGCGCGGAGGGGACGCGATTGGCGATGGCCGCGACCTGTTTCGGATCGCCCCCTTCCACATTGATGTTGAAGAGGTTCGTGTTCGGGACGACCGTCGCGTTGATGTTGTAGCCCTCCAGCGACGGCGGAATGGCGGCCTTGCTGGTGAGCGGCGTGGCGGCGAGCGCGGCGATCGTGGAGACGACCACCCGGCGCTCGAGCGCGTCGACGCCGCGGAGGACGTCGGTGGTCTCGAGCTTGTCGACGAGCGGGGCGACGGCGCCGATGGCCGTGGCGCGATAACGCTTCGGCTGCACCGCGGAAAAGAGCCAGGAGAGGAGCATCGCGGCGACGGCGGCGATCGCGACGACCGGCCAGTGACGGATCACGGCGCGGACGATCTGGTCGCTGGTCGGGATGATCGCGGGAGTGGGGACGCCGGGATCGACGACGATGTCGTCGTCAGCGATCGCACTCGGCACGGGCGGCGCAAACGTACGCCTTCCGTC
>DASVRB010000299.1:0-2457 GCA_036388835.1 Thermoanaerobaculia bacterium
GGGGGGGGGGTGGGGGGGCTAGCCGCGGTGGACGCTCTGGCAGTCGTAGCAGACGATGACGTCTTTCACCACGCGCCAGACGATGTAGTCGAGGACAGTCACGGCAAGGAGGGAGATGCCGTACGTCCAGGGAACGAAGACGGCTCCGACTGCGACGAGCGCGACGCCGGTGGTGCGGTTGAAATCCTTCTGAAAATAGAGCTCGTCGTGTGCGCAGACGGCGCAGCGATCGATGATCGCATTTTCGGGAGGCGCGGTGATGTTGGTGGCGATGCCGCAGTGGTCGCAAACGCGCGCCGGCTCGCCCGAGATGCGGGCGAGCCGTTGTTCACATTTGGGGCATAGGTAGTGGACCGAGGGCACGATCGGAGTGTAGTGGAGGACAGGCAATCCTGCTTGTCCTGGGCGCCGGTCGCGGGATGAAAAGCGGGACAGGCGGGCGCCGGTCGCGGGATGAAAAGCGGGACAGGCAGGATTGCCTGTCCTCCACTTGGCGGCCCGGCTAGCGCGCGCGCTCGAGGTAGCGGTTCTCGGTCGGGTCGACGATGATCTCTTCGCCGTCGGTGACGAACGGTGGCACCTGCACGACCACACCGTTCTCCAGCGTGGCCGGCTTGTATGACGACGACTGCGTCGCGCCTTTCACCATCGGCTGCGTCTCCGCGATCTTCACCTTCATCGTCTTCGGGAGCTCCACGCCGATCGGTCGCGCCTCGTGGAACTGCACCTGAATCTTGAGACCCGGCTGGAGCCACGCCGCGGCATCGCCGAGATCGTCTTCGCTGATCTCGATCTGCTCGTAGTTCTCCGTGTTCATGAAGTGGTGGGCCTGGCCGTCGGAGTAGAGGTACTCCATCTCGTGCTGATTGATGTACGCCTGCTCGATGTCATCGTTCGAGCGGAAGCGGTGCTCGAACTGGTTTCCCGTGCGGAGGTTCCGCAGCTTGGCCTGCACCATCGCGCGGAGGTTGCCGGGCGTGTGATGGCGGAACTCCATCACTTTGCAGAGCTCTCCCTCGAAGATGATGACGATGCCTTTGCGAATGTCGTTTGCGTTCATTGAGATCCTTTCGAGGATGTTGTCAGTTGTCGGTTTTCGGTTGTCAGCACGCCGCGGAGAACTGACAGCCGGCAACGGACAACAGCGGATAAACTCGCGGGCCGCGGCATTCTAGCCGCATGGAGAGAGACGTGAGAATTTCGAGGATTTTTCTGGTTGCCGCGCTGCTGGCAACGGCCTGCCGCCCCGGCCGCGAAGCCCAAACTGCGAACTCCGCGAACGATATTCCAGTCGGTGTGTACGGTGCGCTGACGGGCGATCAGGCTTCGTTCGGCACGTCGACGGTCAATGGCGTGCGCATCGCCGCCGAGGAGATCAACGCCGCCGGCGGAGTCCTCGGCAAGAAGATCCGCCTGGTCATCGAAGACGATCGCGGCCAGGCCGAAGAAGCGGCCTCCGTGGTCACGAAACTGATCACCAGCAATCAGGTGGCCGCGCTCATCGGCGAGAACTCGTCGAATCAGTCGCTCGCGGCCGCGCCGATCGCGCAGGCGAACGGCGTCCCGATGATCTCGCCGTCATCCACCAATCCGGCGGTGACGGAAAAAGGGGACTACATCTTCCGCGTCTGCTTCACCGATCCGTATCAGGGGAAAGCGCTCGCCGCGTTCGTGCGCAACAACCTGAAGCTCGACAGCGCCGCGATTCTGCAGGATCAGAAGAACGACTATTCGATCGGACTCGCCGACGTGTTCCGGAAGGAATTCGAGGCGGCAGGAGGGAAGGTCGTCGCGCAGCAAAGCTATTCAGGCGGCGACACCGAGTTCCGCCCGCAGCTCACGTCCATCCGCCGCGCGAATCCGCAGGTGCTCTTCATCCCCGGCTTCTACACGGACGTCGGACAGATTGCGATTCAGGCGCGCGACCTCGGCCTGACGGTACCGCTCGTCGGCGGCGACGGCTGGGATTCGCCGGTGGTGATTCAGATCGGCGGCAAAGCGATCGAGGGTTCGTACTTCTCCGATCACTACTTCGTCGGCGACACGCGCCCGGTGGTGCAGAAGTTCGTGACGGAGTACGAAAAGCGCCACGGGAAAAAGCCGGAAGCAACCGCCGCCCTCGGCTACGACGCGCTGCACATCTGGGCCAACGCCGCCCGCCGCGCGAACTCCGTCGACCGCAAAGCCGTGCGCGACCAGATCGCCGCCACAAAGGATTACCAGGGCGTCTCCGGCACGATCTCCATGGGTGCGGATCGCAACCCGATCAAGCCGGTGGCGATGATCAAGATTGAAAACGGACAGATGAATTTTGCGGGGTGGGTGAGTCCGTAGGCGCGAGTTTCTCGGAGTTCCTCGGAGTTCCTCGGAGTGCCTCGGAGTTCCTCGGTTCCTCAGTTCCTCGGTTCCTCGGTTCCTCGGTTCTAGGGTTTCTTTTCCGCTTCTGGTCCGCCGAGG
>DASVRB010000300.1:0-5584 GCA_036388835.1 Thermoanaerobaculia bacterium
TCGTCGGCCAGCCGGCCCTCGGTGCCGCCCCTGCGCAGTTACGGACGTCCGGAGTCGACTTCGCCGAGGCACCGTTCGCGTACGACATTCAGGAAACAGTGCAGGACTCCACCAGCGTCGTCACGGCCGGTTTCTCCACGCGCTGGATCGCGCTCGAGGCGAGCGCGTTTCATGACGCCATGACCACCGGCGATCACACGGAGCTCGACAGCGGCGACATCGACTCGCAGTCGTTCCGCGTCACGCTCATGCCCAGCCAGAACTTTCACGTGCAGGTCTCGCGCGGGGAGCTTGGTGAAGACCTCGCGCAGCGCACGATCACCAGCGCCTCGGCGTCCTACGGCTCGAAGAACGCCGGACTGACCGCACTCTGGACGCGCCGCGAATACGAGTCAGGACGCGTCGCCGAGACCGCGTATGGAGTCGAGGTCATGCTGCGCGGCACGCGTAACACCTTCTCCGTGCGCGCGGAGCACGTCGACCGCCCCGCCGGTTTCCCGTTCATCACCCTGCCGGTCGGCGTCGAAGTCGAACCGGCCACCCACTTCACCGCCGGCTACATCTTCGACTTCATGGCCACCGGCAACTACCGCCTCGGCGCCGGCGTGAACATCGACTACCGCACCCAGACCCGCGAGCTCGAACACGTCTACGGCCACAAACCGCAAGGCATCTTCACGTTCGTCCGCTTCAGAACCGGCGCGTAATTTGGAGTGCGGCGAGGCCAGTCGCCGCTTTTTCTGCTTCGAAGAGTGAAAGCGGCGACTCGCGTCGCCGCACTCCAAACTATTCGTATCTGAGCGCTTCGACCGGATCGAGCCGTGCGGCTTTGTACGCGGGGTAGATCCCGAAGAAAAGCCCGATCGAGACGGAGACGACGAAGCCGACCACGATCGACCAGAGAGGCGTCGTCGTCGGGAGCCACTCCATTGCCCGAACGATTGCGGCGATGGCGAGGCCGACGGCGATTCCGATCAGGCCGCCGGCGCCGGAGAGGGTCATCGCCTCGACCAGGAACTGCTGCACGATGTCGCGGCGCACGGCGCCGATGGCTTTGCGGATGCCGATCTCGCGCGTCCGCTCGGTCACCGACACGAGCATGATGTTCATCACGCCGACGCCGCCGACCAGCAGCGCGATCGAGGAGATGAACAGCATGGCCAGCGTGATGCCGCCGGTGATCGCGCGGAAGTTTCCGATCAGTTTGTCGGGCGTCATGATCCCGAAGTCGTTCGGCTTGTTGAACGGCACTTTGCGGCGCGCGCGCAGCACGGCCGTCCCTTCTTCGGTGATGCGGTCGACCCACTCCGCGCGCTTCGGCACGGTCGCGATGTTCACGCCGCGCTCGCGCTTGATCTGCGGGAAATGGCTGTCGAACGTGGTCAGCGGCAGATAGATGTGCGAGTCGGTCGACTCGAACATCGTCGCCCCCTGCTTCTCCATCACACCGACCACCATGTACTTGCGGCCCGCAATCGCGACGGTCTTGCCGATCGGATCGGTGCGCGGAAACAGCGCGTCCGCAATGCTGTGGCCGATCACCGTCAGGTTGCCCGAGCGCTGCACGTCGCTTTCGGTGAAGAAGCGTCCTTCACCAACGAAGTGATTGTTCGCGATCGGGTAATCCTCGGTGGTTCCGATCAGCGTGTCGGGCGTCGCCTCGTTGCCTTCGTAGATGACGTCGAGCGACGGTCCCTCGCCCGGCCAGGTGTAGCGCTCCGGCGAGACGGCGAGCATCGACGGGCAGAGCGCTTTCAGCGCCTCGGCGTCTTCGTACGTGAGGTTCTTGCGCTGCCGCTGCGACTCGTCGCGCTCACCGGGGCCGAACTTCGGGTCGTACTTCTGGAACTGCACCAGCGTCGCGCCGAACGACTGGAAATTCTTGACGATGTTGTTGTTGAAGCCTTCGATGATCGAGACCATCGAGATGACGGTGGTCACACCGATCACGATGCCGAGCACCGTGAGGCTGGAGCGCAGCTTGTGCGAGGCGAGCGCGATGCGCGCGAAGCGGACGTTCTCACGGGCCGCGAAATAGACGTCGGCGACTTTCATTCGTACCTCAACGCCTCGACCGGCGGCAGCTTCGAGGCGCGAATGGCCGGAATGACGCCCGCCACGACGCCGGTGACGACGGAGATCGCAAGTCCGGCGAGCACGAGCTCGGGACGGACCAGCGTCGGCAGCGGACCGAACGTCGAGATCGACTTCGCGATCGCCACGCCGAGGAGGACGCCGAGAATCCCGCCGCCGAGGGAGAGCAGGACCGCTTCCGTGAGGAACTGACGCCGAATGTTTTGTCGTGTCGCGCCGATCGCGCGGCGCACACCGATCTCACGCGTTCGCTCCACCACCGAGACCAGCATGATGTTCATGATCACGATGCCGCCGACCACGAGCGAGATCCCGCTGATCAGGATCATGAGAGAGAAGAGGCCTGCCGAGATGCTCTTCCACAACATCTGCAGCGCCTCGGCGGTCACGGCGGCGAATGGATCGTCGTCGCGGAACGCCGTCCGGCGCCGGCCGCGAATGATCACGCGCACTTCATCCATCGAAGCGTCGACGCCGCTCACGCCGCCGCGCGCTTTCACGAAAATGTCGATGCTCTCGCGGCTGCCGAAACGCTTTCGCCACGCGGAGATCGGGATGTAGAGGATCTTGTCCTGGTTCTGGCCGAGCACCGAGCCCTGCTTCTTCAGCAGGCCGATCACGCGCATCGGCTGCCCCGCGACGGCGATCGTGCGGCCGATCGGATCGAGCTGCCCGAAGAGCTGCTCGCGCACGTCCGATCCGATCACGGTCACCAGCGCCGAGCGTCGCTCCTCGGTCGGAGTGAAGAAGCGGCCGGCTTCGAGATCGACGTTGTTGATTTCGCCCATGTTCGCGGTCGTGCCCATCGTGCGGACGTTGGTCAATTTCTCCGCGCCGCGCTTGACCGTCGAGGCGTTGTTGAGCTGCGCGCCGACCATCTCACAGAGACCGCAGCGCTCCTCGACCGCCTCGTAATCGCTCCACGTCATCTTCTTCCGCTTCACCGCCTCCAGCCACTGCTCGCGGCTGGTGATGATGCCGAACTGCGTCACCGCATAAACGTCCGGATTGAGCTGAAAGACCTTCTCGGAAATGTAGCTGTTGAGCCCCGAGATGATCGCCACGACCGTCACCACGGTCATGACCCCGATGATCACGCCGAGCAGCGTGAGAAAACTGCGCATCTTGTGCGCGCGAAGGGCCGTAGCGGCGATGCGGAGGGTTTCCATTTTTTCGAGGCGCTTGAGGCGCTTAGGCGCTTGGGCGCTTGGGTGATTCAGTGGTGCGATGCATGAGTGCTGCGACTGCTCGTGTGCTGCCGTTCGTGGATCCGAGAAGCGTTTGGCTCGAGCGAAAAGCCACCCAAGCGCCTACGCGCCTAAGCGCCTAAGCGCCTGCGTCTTTCTTCTTCTCCCCCTTCTCTTCCTTCTGCTCGCGCACTTTCGAGCCGTCTTTGATGTCGCGGAGGGCGCGGAAGGGGCCGGTGACGATTTCCTGGCCGGGGGTGAGGCCGCGGACGATCTCGATGTTGCTGTCGCCGATGAGGCCGGTGACGACGGGGACGAACTCCACTTTGCCGCCCTTATGGACGTACACGCCTTCTTCTTCCTGCGCTTTGCCGGGCGCGCTGCCGGGCTTCTCGCGGACGACCAGCGCCTGGATCGGAATGGCGGTCGCTTTCGCGCGCGTGCCGGTAATGATGTCGGCCGAGGCGGAGAAGCCGGGGCGAACGCCGGCGGGGGGATTCGTGAGCTGGATCTTCACTTCGAAGTTGACCGCCTCCGTTGCCGAGCCGCCCTGCGCCGTCATCGGGCTCGAGCCGACTTCGGTGACCGTTCCTTCGAACGTCTTGTTCGGATAGGCGTCGATCGTCACCGTCGCGCGCTGACCGACCTTCACGTTCGGAACGTCGGTCTCATCGACCTCCATCACCGCCTCGACCACGCTCATGTCGGCGATGGTGAGGAGCTTGGTGCCGGGGTTGTTCATCGTGCCGATCACCGCCACTTCGCCTTCTTCGACCGGCAGCGCGGTGATGACGCCCGCCATCGGCGCGGTCATGGTGGTCTTCGAAAGCGTGTCGCGCGCGGCGGCGACGTTCGCCCTCGCCTGCTCGATGCGCTGCGTGATCGCGGCGACGTTCGCGCGCGCCGATTCGACGGCCGTGCGCGCCCGGTCGAGCTCTGCCTGCGGAATGATCTTCTGCTCGAAGTTGGTGCGCGCACGCTCGAAGGTGCGCTGCGCGTCGGAGAGGTTGGCCTGCGCCGCGGCGCGGTCGGAGAACAGCGCCTGCACCGACGCCTCGGCCCCCTGCGCCGACGCCGCGAGCTGCTTGCGGTCGATCTGCAGCAGGAAATCGCCCTTCTTCACGACGTCGCCCTCGCGCACGGCGAGGTTCACGATCTGCCCCATCACGTTCGCCGAGAGATCGACTTTGCGCTGCGCGTCGATCTGGCCGTTCGCCGTCACTTTGCTCGTCAAGTCGAGGTTCTCGACCTTGCCGAACGTGACCGGAGTTCCTTCTTTGCCCTTCGTCGCGATCGACGCGGCGGTGATGCCGCCGATCAGCAAAACGACGATCGTGGCGATGATGATCTTGGTTCTCGTCTTCATGGCTCGTCCTTATACGGTGCGATCCGCGGAGGGTTACAACTCGTCGGTCAGACCCAGCCGGCGCTTCATCGCGAACCACTGATCGCGCGCGCGCCAGAAGCGGCTCTGCTGCATCGCCGCGATCTGCTGCTCCAGCGTCCGGCGCTGGTGCTCGCTGACTGCAACACGCTCGTGCAGCACGGCGATTTCGTTCTTCCCGGCCTCGAGCTGGCGCTCGAGCTCTTTCCCCTTTTCGCGCGCGGCGTGGCCGCTGAGCGAATCGAGCGTACCGATGAAGAGGATGCGCTCCTCGTTCGCGCGCGTGAACGCGGAGATCGTCACGACCTGATAGCGGAAGGAGCGGATCGCGGAGTGCGGAATCAGCACTTCCCATCCCGAGCGCGTCGCCTCGTCCATCCCGAGCCACGCCGCGACGTCCGGCCGCACCCCGAAGTGCGTCGCCATTGCGGCGAGCTCGTCATCGAGGCGGATCTCGACGCGCTCCGCCTCCTCCCCCGCGCCGACGGCCCAGCCGGAGATGCGCACTCCTTCTTTCTCCGTCTCGAACTGGTCGACGAATCCTTTCGGCGTGCGCCGCGGCGACGGATTCGGGATCGGTTCCGGCGAGATGACGTACACGTCCTGCCAGTCCGACAACGCACGCGGCAGCCGCACGCAATCGTGCCCCGCTCCAATCGAGGCGACCTGCTCGCGCACGTACTCCTCGGACACCCACGTCGAGCCGTAGTCCTCTCCTTCGAGCACCCGGCTTTCGCTGTACGAATGGAAGGCGATCCCATCGACTTTCACCGGCGCCAGCGACTGGTCGTGCACGCTGAAGATGAGCAGACCATTCGGCGTCAGGAGCTCCGCGAGCCGCCGCAGCCACGGCGTGAAGGTCGCGGGCGGCAGGTGCGTGAAGAGCGACGCGACGAGGATGAGGTCGAACTGCCCTTCC
>DASVRB010000301.1:0-5469 GCA_036388835.1 Thermoanaerobaculia bacterium
CTCGCGTTCGGCGCGGAGGGCGCCAGCGCGCTCGTGACGCCGGGTGCGAACAGCGTGTGGGTGACCGCATCCAATGAATACGCGGGATGGATTCCGGACGACGACAAGGACGGCGTGGTGTTGTGGCCGTGGGACTATCCATACCGCGATGTATGGGCCGTCGTCGACGTCGCGTCAGGAAAGTGGGATGTCCGCGCAACGCTCAGCGCTGTGGCCATCTCGGGGTTCCCTGCGCACTCGTTCGTCAGGGACGCCGCCGGTGCGATCTCGCAATTCGCATTGCGCCTTCCCGAGGCGCCGCTGACGCCGGGCGGTAAGACGGCCTGGCGACTCATGTGGGTGCGGCCTGGCGTCGGCGCATGGACGAAGAGCGTCACCGACGGCGACGACGCTGATGGCGTGACCAATGGCATCGCGTTCGGGTCCATCACGCAGGTCGTGCCGATCGGAAGCGCCGGTGCCGCGAAATCTCCGGCCGGCTTCGAGGCCGGCGACGTTGTGATTCTGATGCACCGCGGCGTTGCGCAGGACGCAACGCCGGTCATGGTGGCGACGCTCGACGACGAGCTGATCGACGGCGCGAAAGGCGTCCTGCAGTTCGCCGGCGCGCGCTTCGGAAGCGAGGTGTCTTTCTCAGAGAAGAGCGGCAAAGGCGCGACGTTGAACGTCATGCGCACTGACGGGGGTGAAGGGACCGTGACAGTCAACTACGCGACGACGCCTGTCTCGCCCTACGCGCAGCAGAGCTATGTGCAGACGGCGGGCACGCTCACCTTTGCGCCAGGTGAGACCCTGAAGACCATCGTTGTTCCGCTGGTCCAGGACAACCTCTACATTCAAGGTATTTTCGACGTCGTGCTGTCGAGCCCCGGCGGCGCCACGCTCGGCGCGCGCACGACGATGCGCGTCCACATCAATGACGACGATACGCCAGCGGTTACAGCGGCCGGTCCGAATCCTCGGGTGGTACGTGAGACCGATGCACCGCAAACGGTCGAGGTGCAGCTCGTCATCACAGGAAAAGTCGGATCCATCTCTGCTCCGTGGACACTGAAGAAGAACTTCTCGACGGTCGTCGAGGCCTCCGGCACCGCCGTCTTCGGTGAGGGTCAGAGCTCGGCAGTGATTTCGTTCCCACTGCCGGGAAATACGGTGTATGAGGGCGACCGCGAATACCGGCTCACCTGGTCGACGCCGGGGACCAGTGATGGTGCGCTCCCGATCATTCTTCAGGACGACGACGAGCCGGTCGTGACGGCCCAGAACGTTTTCGTGCTGGAGGATCAACAGACCGCGCGCGTGACGCTGTCACTGCACAAAGCGCTGTCGAGCGAGGTGCACGTCGACTACACGACGGCGAACGGTACGGCGACGTCACCCGACGACTACGCGGCCACGACCGGCTTCGTCGTATTCGCGGTGGGTGAGATGCATCGCGACGTTGCAATCGCGCTCACGAACGATAAAGCGCAGGAAGAGGACGAGACCTTCAATATCGACTTCGTCACGCGGTCGAACAGCCATAGCAAGCTGCGTGTGAGCGTCACCGTCGTCGACGACGACGGCGCCGCACCGGTTCCGCGAGCGACAATTGCCGGAACGACGGCGGTCGAAAGCAGCGGCGTGGCGCAGTTCGAAGTCCGCTTGTCGACTGCATCGACGGAGGTCGTGAAGATCTTCTATTCGACCTCGGATCGCACCGCGACGGCAGGTATCGATTATCAGCAGGCGACCGAAAGCGAGCTGCGATTCGCGCCCGGTGAACTGATCAAGACGATCGCAGTCCCGATCCTCACCGACGCGCTCGACGAGGCCGACGAGACCTTCGCGGTCACGCTCATTCGCGGCACCAACGCCGGAATCAGTACAGAGCGTGAAGCCACCGCGACGATCATCGACGACGATGCCGCCGCGGCAAAACCGCCGTCGCGGCGCCGTTCGGTGCGTCATTGAGCGACGGCGTGAACGCGTCGTGCGGTGCCGGCCTCACGTCCAGTGATTGTGAATGACCTTTGACCTGAACGGACTCGGCCGCCCACAATGGCGGCCGGTCCGATGATCCGCACAATCTCGCGTTTCCTTTTCTCCGCGTCAGCTCCGCGTGCCGCGTTGGCCGCGGTGCTATTGGCGTTCGTCGTCGCCGTTCCTGCAAGCGCGGCGACGCATACGTGGCTCGGCACTGTGAGCGATCGCGTATCGGATCCGGAGAACTGGAGCGGCGGCTCGCCGGCCGGAGATCCTGAGGCGACGATCGTGTTTCCGCTGTTTGCGGTGCGCTTCGACGTCGTGAACGACGTTCCCGATCTCCGCTTCAAGGAACTGTCGTTCAACACCGACCATCGTTCCACGTACACGCTCGCGGGAGATCGGCTCATCGCGATCGACGCCGCGATCGAGGGCGGCGACGCCACGATCGCGTGCAATGTGCACGTCACCGGGACCTTGAAAGTCCATGCAACGGAGCTCGTACTCTCCGGCGCAATTTCGGGCGGCGGTGGGGTCGAGTTCGACGCTTTCCACTCGACGACGATTCTCAGCGGCTCCGCCTCGAACACGTATCGCGGCACGACGCGCGTGACAGCCGCGAATCTTCACCTCGCCAAGAGCGGCGGTGCCACGGCGATCCCGGGAGCGATCGAGCTCGGTTGGTCGAGCAGGATCACGGTCGACGCGCCGGAGCAGATTCCCGACCATGTCTCGCTCATGGCGCTCGGGTCGTGGCCGCATGGCGGGCTGGTGTTGAACGCGAATGAGACGATCGCGGCGCTCGAGCTTCGCCAGGGCGCCTCGGTCGCCGGCCTTGCCACCGCGTTACTGACGGTGAAGAAGCTGGCGATCGGAGTTCGGGAGTCGTCCATCGCCACGCAGCTCCGCGTCACGGAAAGCGTGCACATCGAGGCCGACGGAGCGCTGATCGCCACCGCCGCCGTGCATCTGCCAGCGGAGGGTCTGACACTCGCCGGCGGCGGTCGAACGACGTGGAAGAGCGGCGACGCTGCGCCGATCCGGATCGACGGCGTGCATGCGTCGCTCGATGTTCCGAACGCCGACGTGGAGGTCACGAACGGCACGTTTCGCGGAGTTGCGCGATCGATCGTGGCGACGGGCGGCGCCGTTGCCGCATTCCGGGCGGCGGGCGACGTCCGTTTGAATCCGAACGTCTCGTTTCTCGTCGGGACGCCCGCTTCGGTCGCAGGGGCGCTCGACCTCGGCGGTGCCACGCTCGTCCTTCGCGAAATCGCACCCAATCTCGGCACGCCGCCGCTGCTGCTGATCTCGAACGATTCAACGCGGCCGGTCATCGGCACGTTTGCAGGATTGCCTGAAGGCGGGTTGGCCGAGGGGCGGTACCGCGTGAGTTACGTCGGCGGCGATGGCAACGATGTGACATTGACGGCCATACCCGCGCCGCACCCGGTTATCTGGATGAGTCTCGAGAGCGGGTTCATCGGCGAGCCGAGCATCGTCCGGGTCAGCGTCGGCTACGGTTCGTTGCCGTATCCGACCGGTGTCGTCGTCCTGCGCGACGGGGACGGGGTCGAGCTCGGAACGATGGTCCTGCATGGCGGCTGGGGCAGCATGCCGGTGATCTTCCGTCATGCGGTGACGGACGTTCACGCACACTACCTCGGCGATGCGAACTACGGTGGCTCGACGAGCGAGGTGCTGCGCGTCGAGTTCAAATACAGGCCGCCGGTCGTTCATTCGGTGACACCTGCCAAAGTGAAGGGCGGACAAACCGCGGAGGTCGTCGTGCGCGGCGAGCACTTCGCTGAAGGATCCGTAGTCGACGCGAGCGGGCTGCTGGAAGTCGAGAAGTCGGAGTGGGTATCGCGATCAGAGATGCGCGTGCGGCTCCGATTGCACGAGCGGTTTGATGGCGCGGCGCTGACGGTGGTGGTCGGGCGAGGAACGGTGATCGGCGAGGTGTCGTCGAACTCCGTCCGACTGCTCGCCGATCGCCCGGTCGAACCACCGCAGCGCATGCTCTCCGTCGGCAACTCCAGCGCGATTGCGCGCGTGACGCCGGGTGCGGACAGCGCGTGGGTAATCGCACCGGGAATGCTGCCTTCGGCGCTCGTGCCGGACGATGATCGTGACGGCCGTGTGAGCGTCTTCGCTCCCGGTGCGCTCCGGTTCGGCGTGATCGATCTTGCAACCGGCGCGTGGGACGTCGATGCCTTCTACAGCGAGGTTCAGCCGCTCCCTCCGCATACGTTCGTCCGCGACGGGGCGGGCAAATCGACGCGCATCGTCCTCAACGTCGGCGAGCCCGACGTTCGGCGACCGTACAGCGTGTTGTGGGCGCGCCCTGGAGTCGGAGCGTGGCGCGCGCTGCTGGTGGACGGAAGGGAACGCGAAGACGATGACCGGAGCAGGAACGGCGTCATCTTCTCCTCGATCGAATGGTTTGTGCCGCTCGCTCGCGACGGTGCGGCACGCCCCGCCGAGGTTCAACGCGGCGACGTCGTCATCTTCCTGCCGCTCCACGAATACGACAACCAGGCGCCGGTCTATGCGGGCACACTGGGCGAGCGGGAGCTCAACTCGACGGCGCCCGGCGTGCTGCGGGTTGCGCAACATACCTGGACCGCGATTGAAGAAGAGCGCGTGGCGAAGGTGACGGTGATCCGCACCGACGGCGCGACCGGCAGAGCGTCGGTGCGCTACACCACCGTTTCCCGCGCTCCGGGGGTGAGGCCGCCATTCGTTCCGACGAGCGGTGAGATCACGTTCGAGCGGGGCGAGACAGTGAAGACGATCGAGATCCCGCTGGTGGACGACGAGTTCTATCGCGGTTCGCCGATGTTTCATGTCGTGCTCTCCGAACCGGACGGAGCGCGCCTCGGCGACGAGACCGTTGCCGTCGTCACCATCAGGGACGACGAGCGGAAGCCGGTGCTTCGTTTCGGCAGCATGCCGCCGATCTTCGAAGGCGACTCTCCGTGGCAACTCCCGCTCGAGCTCACGCGCGATGTGCCGATGATCGACCCGTTGACCGTGCGCTGGCAGGGCAACGCGTTCATTCCGGCGGGTCAGGTCACGTTCTCCCCGGGCGAGATGCGGAAGACGCTCTTTCTGACGATCGTCGGGGACGACGAATACGAGCCCTACCGCGGCGACAGGGCCTTCTACGTCTACTTCGCGGTGTCGCCCGAGCTCGCGGAGATCCCGCGCTACCTCTACATGAACGTCCTGGAAGATGACGTCTCGATCGTGTCCGCGCCGTCGCTCACGGTCAGCGAAAGTGATGGAGAGGCGGTACTGCGCGTGTCGGTCGTCCGCGGTACGCAACTCCCTCTGACGCTGCAATACGCTTTGTTCCGCGGTACCGCGTCAGGCCCGGAGGATTACGCAGAAGCAACCGACACGATCACGATCGCACCCGGCGAAACGTCGGCAGAGATCCGGATCGCAATCGTCGACGATGGTGCCGCGGAAGGGAGTGAGTGGTTCAAGGTGCAACTG
>DASVRB010000302.1:0-3747 GCA_036388835.1 Thermoanaerobaculia bacterium
GGCGCACGATGAGCCGCGTGGCGAGGCTCGCGTTCGCGCGGCGGACGCGATCGCGCAGGCGATCGAGCTCCTGCTGTTCGGCGTATTCGTAGAGCGAGGGATCGGCGGGGAAGCGGAGCTCGTCGGGATTCGAGGCCCAGGTGCGCCGCACGTGCAGGATCAGGAGCTCCGCGCTGCTCGAGCCGGCGATGCGAACGGCATCATCGAACACCCATTCCGAGGCGGTCGAAAAGTCGGTCGGGATGAGAATGCGGCGGAACATGCTGCGCGACTGCTGATGAACTGGTGAACGTGGCTATCGTGCGATGGCCGCGTTCGGATCGCCGCTCGAGGCGGTCGAAACCGGCAGGGCGGGCGCGGCCGGTTGATCGGTGACGATGTAGCGGATCACGGTCCTCGGCTCGGCCTCGGTCTCCGCGATCTGCAACGTGATCTGTTTGCCGTTCGGGTTCAGCGCCTGGCCGGGGAAAAACGGGTCCTGCATGGCCTGGTTGAGCTGCACTTCGAGCGTGCGCCAGTTCTTGCGCTCCGGCGGATACGTCTGCTGCGACGGGAAGCCGCGGAACTGGGCGAGGTACGTCGTGTAGTAGTGGAAGACCTGCGGGTACGAATCGTCGGTGGCGAGGGTGTAGACCTGCGCGCCGGCGCCGTGTTTGTTGCGGATCATGACCTCGTCGCGGCGGGTCAGGTCGTCGCGGTACTCGGCGCCCTGATAGACCGGAATGGCGGGATTGATCTGGCCGAGAACTTCGGCCGCGTTGACGTTTTTCTGGGCCGGGGGAGCTTCACGCGACGGTTTCTGCTCCTCGGCGGCCTTCGATTCCGTACCACCCGTGCACCCGGCACTGAGCAGGACGGCTGCAAGTGTCAGAGAGGAAAGGGTTGCGGCAGGTCCGATGCGCGTCATTGCCCGTTCATACAGCAATGGATATGCCGTCAATTATTTTGCGCGTGCACGCTGGCGGAGCGCTGCAGTTTTTCGTTGTTGCGGAGGCGTTCGAGCGCCGTCTCGCCGCCGTATTTCGCGACCAGTTGCTCGTCGTAAACGTCGGAGAGGCCGGCCACGCTGTCGAGCGAGGCGATGAGCTGTTCGGGGCGGAGGCGGCGCCCGAGAAACGAGTGCGAGTAGAAGATGTCGTTGCCGACCATGCTGAACGCGCCGAGGGGCACTTCGATGTTCAGCCGCAGCAGCTCCTGCATCAGCTCGAACGTCGGTTCGACGCCCTGCACGCAGAAGGCGAGGATCTCGATCACCGCGTCGTCTTCCTCGTACGCTTCGATCGAGATCTCGAGCACCGTCGAGCCGTATTTGAGATAGAAGTCGCAGTGCTCGGCATCGTCGGAGTGCTCATCGACCAGCTCGTCGAGATACGACTTCACCTGGCGGTAAACCTCTTCCTGGCACTGCGTGTGGAATTGCCGGACTCGCGCTGTGGACATCGCGCGGATTATAACGGCATCGATGCTCGACGAATTGTTCACTCCGGACCGCCGCCGACGACTCGTGTTGAAACGCGGAAAAGAGCGCGTCGTCTCGAATCGCCACCCCTGGATTTTCGCCGGCGCCATTCACACGGAGCGCGGCCCCGAAGACGCGGCGATCGCCGATCTCGTCAACGGCGACGGCACGCTGATCGCGTCCGGCCTCTACTCGCGACATTCTCAGATCAAGCTGCGCGCGCTGACGTTCGGTGAAGATCTGACGTCCGACACGATCTCCAATCGGATCGCCGCGGCGGTCGCGCGTCGCAATGCGATCTTCGACGAGACGACGAACGCCGCCCGCGTGCTGCACGCCGAAGGCGATGAGCTGAGCAGCATCGTCGTCGACCGCTACGACGATGTTTTGGTGGTCGAGATCGCAAATCGTGGCGTCGAGCAGTTGAAGCCGCTCATCATCGACGCGCTGCAGCGCGCGCTTTCGCCGCGGGTCATTTACTTCAAGAATGATCTGCCGGCGCGGAAGATCGAGCAGTTAACGGTGAAGGATCAATGTGTCATTCCGCGCCGCGAAGACGGCGCGGAATCCCCCTCCGGAAGAGAGCACGGTGGCCTGTCGGAAGGGGATCCCGCGCTGACGCGCGGGATGACACGCGAGAGCGACGCAATGAGCCCCGCCACCACCATCCTCGAATCCAACCTCCGCTTTCACGTGAACCCCGCCGAAGGCCAGAAAACGGGCTTTTTTCTCGATCAGCGTGAGAACCGGCGTCTCGCGCGGACGCTCGCATCGGGGCGGCGCGTGCTCAATCTTTTTTCGTACAGCGGCGCGTTCGGCGTTTATGCCTCGGCTGGCGGTGCGGCGTCGGTGACGAACGTCGACATCTCGGCGCCGGCCATCGAGCATGCGCGGAAGAATCATGAGCTGAACGGCACCGCGGCCGAGTTCATCGTCGCGGACGCATTTCAGTACGTCCGTCAGCGCCACCACGATCGCTTCGATCTCCTCATCTGCGATCCGCCTGCATTCGCGAAGAGCCGCGGCGAGGTGGAGCGCGCGGCGCGCGGCTATAAAGACGTGAATCTGCACGCGATGCGGATGGTCGAGCCGGGTGGGCTGATGATGACGTTTTCCTGCTCCGGCCACATGTCCGTGGAGCTGTTTCAGAAGGTCATCTTCGCCGCCGCGCTCGACGCCGGCCGCCGCGTTTCCTTCGTCCGCCGCCTCACCGCCGGCCCCGATCATCCGGTGTCGATCTACTGTCCGGAAGGGGAGTATCTGAAGGGATTTTTGCTGGAAGTGCACTGATTTAACATTGGGCCATGACGGCCACCCCGCTCGCCGCGCACGCTTCCCGCGAAATCACTGTCGCTTACCTCGGCGAACTGCTCTTCAACGCCGGCTTCATCGACGAGCGGCAGCGCGCGGATGTGGAGGCGGCGGACCGGCAGTTCAAGCTGCAGGCGCGGTCGTCGAAGTTGCGCACGGAAGAGGAGCTGACCCCGTTCAAGGCGCTCGCGGCGATGAACCTCACCGACGCGAGCGGCACGGGCACGCGCATCGACGACTTTCTGCTCGCGCGGCTCATCGCCGAGGATGCGCACCTGCCGTTCTTCAAAGTCGATCCGCTGCGCCTGGACGTGCAGATGATCGAGTCGCGCATCTCCCGTCCGTTCGCGCGCAAGCACCGGATGGTGCCGGTGGCGATTCGTGACGGAAAGCTGGTCGTCGCCGTGGTGAATCCGTTCGACCGCGTGGCCATCGATTCGTACCGCCCGATGGCGAAAGCGGAGATCGAGCTCGTGGTCGCCGCCGAGAGCGACATCATGGGGGTGATCAACGAGCAGTACGGCTTCCGCGCCTCGGTCACGAAAGCGGAGCGCGATCTCACCAAGGGGGCGATCGACCTCGGCAATCTCGAGCAGTACATCAAGCTCAAATCGGGCTCGGAGATCGAGGCCAGCGACGCGCACATCGTCAACGCGGTCGATTTTCTGCTGCAGCACGCGTACGACTCGCGCGCATCCGACATTCACATTGAGCCGAAGCGCGAGCACGCGAACATCCGCTTCCGCATTGACGGCGTGCTGCACGAGATCCAGCGCGTCCCGAAGCTCGTGAATCTCGCCATCACCTCGCGCCTCAAAACGATGTGCCGCATGGACATCGCGGAGAAGCGCCGCCCGCAGGACGGACGCATCAAGACGGAGCACAACGGGCAGGAGATCGAGCTGCGCGTCTCCACGCTCCCGACCGCGTTCGGCGAAAAAGTGGTCATGCGCATCTTCGACCCCGAGGTCATGATC
>DASVRB010000303.1:0-3207 GCA_036388835.1 Thermoanaerobaculia bacterium
TGAATACTGCGCGTGTGAAAGACGACGAGGTGCTCGTCACGCGGCCGGGCCGACGTCGCGCGGAGCGCGATCCCGCCTCGTAGCACCACGCCGGTCGGCGCGAGCTACTTCCGCCCGCGTACGATCTTTTGCAGATCGCGGCCCGCAAACACGCTGACCAGGTCCCACACTTCGCACTCCAGAGCAACGGCGAGGCGAATAATCATCGTCAGCGTCGGTACTTTCAGACCGCGCTCCATTTGGCTGATGTACGCGTGGCTCGAGCCGGTCAACTTGGCCAGCGATCGCTGGCTCTCTCCTCGTTCCTCACGCAGGAGGCGGAGACGCGAACCGAACAATTCCCCCTCAGATTGCGCCATCGTGCTGTTCGGCGTTGCGTACAGTCGAGCTAAGCGGTAAACTATAGTCATCCGCAAGGAGGTCGTGCATGGTCGTTGATCCAATAGTCACTGAACGCATCCGCGCCATCTTCCTACATCATGAGTCGCGCGTCACGGTTGCTGAGGCTGCGGCGATGCTCGGGTGGTCTCGCGCGGCGATGAATGCCGCAATTCGCGACGGGGACATCGAGCTTGTCGGTACCTGCAGCGGGAACATGATTGAGCTGCGCGAGCTGGTGAGTTACGCGTTGCAGCAGTGGCCGCTCGCTGCGGTCGAGAAGGCGCTCGGGCGTGAGGCGGCGCTGATCCTGCCGCCGGCACTGCGAACGCGCAAGTTCACGGTTCGCCTACCGCTGTACCAGATCGCTGCGCTGCGGGCTCTGGCCGAGGACGGCGGCGAGCCGGTCGACGTCATGCTGACGCGAATGTTCGAAGAACTGGCGGATATCAGCAGGGATCAGCTGTTGACGCGCGTCCCGGGTCTCGAGGAGGCAATTGGCTGGCCGACCGTTGCGGAGAGTGGCCGAGCCTCGTGACGGCAGGATGAACACCAGAACGCAAAACGGAGAACGCTGATGACGAAGAAACAGAAGGATCCTGTATTGGACCCGCGCGTCCGTAAATTGCCCGTGCTGAGCCGTCCGCGCGTCCGGCGCGCTCGAAAGCAGCTCGACGTTCCGACGGCGCCGCCGAAAGCGCGGCCGGCGCCAGCGGCACGACCTCCTCACGTTCTGACGCTGGCGGCGCGCCGCATTGAGCGACCGGACCTGCCGGCCGCGGTTGTCCCCTATCTGCGCATGTCAGGGCGCTGGCTCGCGGAGCATGGGTTTCAAATCGGCGCGGCCGTGCGTGTGGTCGTCGAACAGGGGCGAGTGACGCTTATCAGTGACTCAGGTGGTTAGCCGCTTTCACTAAGGAATGAAACAGCGTCTTTCGCTTTGCAGTTCGTCGTCCTCATTCTGCAGACGGACGCCACGGCGCCTGCTCGCGCCTCAACGCCTGCTCTGTTTCTGCCGTGCGGTCGCACCGCCACTGTGAGCGTCACGCATCTTGCGAGTAACTTCTCCCGCACAATGCTCGCGCTCCAGCAGACGGGAGGCCAGCCGCGTGACGAAAACCGCCGTGTCTCGTCGGGTGATTCAGACACGCGTTCTATAGCAGACGCACGCATGAACGACCGCCTGATCGAGGTAGGGCGACGCGCAAAAGTGTCGGCAGACAACTAGAACTGTCACGGTTGCCCGTTGCGCCAGATCCGCATTTACCGCCCTCGCAGGAAGTGCTACCGTCGTTCATTGGAGCTTACACAATGAACGCCGCCGACTCGCTTTCGACGGACTACTACAGCGAGCATTTCTCGCGGCTTACTTCCGCCGGGGAAGTCTTGTACGACCTTACGCCGTCAGAAGCTGAGGCCTTGGCGCACAACATCTTGCTTGCCTCGCTTCAACAGAAGACACGCATCAGCGACCCCTACGCTTGGTTCGCGGCAGCGCTCAAGTGCGCCGTTGAGCGGAGACGCGGCCGTGGATGATAAGCGCGTTGTCCCGTGGCGTCCGTCCGTCAAACAACGCGCCGAACAGTTTGCAGCTGCCGCTCAACAGCTCCAGCGTGAACGCGAGGACGCGCCCGCCGCACTAACCCGGATTCTCGCCGCAACTGCGCGAGCGGACATCCCAACGCTTGTCGAGCGCCCGGAACTTCGAACGGCCGGCGCGGTAGAACACCTGGGGACGATTCTCTCGGCCGAGCTCACGAAAGAGCCACGCTACGCGGAAGCTCTCGCGATGCTCGCCATTTCGCTTGCGGAAGCTCTACCCCCGGTGTATCCCTCGGTAATACTGCGTCAGCTCCGCGTTCACGCATGGAAAGACCTCGGCAAGGTGCTCTCGTTCCTCGCCCGGCAAGATGAAGCAATCGAAGCGTACGACCGCGCGGAGGCGGAGCTTGGAGACATAAGCCTTGAGCACGACCGCTCAATCGTGAGACTTAACCGCGCAATTACATATCAGGAGATCGGCAGGTTCGACGAGGCTCTGGTCCTTCTCGCTGAATGCAAGGAGATTTTTGGCGAATATCGCGACGTGAGACTCGCCACGATCTCAGGCTTCTACGAGGGCCTGCTCCTCCAGCGCATGCGCCGCTACCGCGAAGCTCGCGAGATGCACCTTCTCCTTCTCGCCGCGAACGCGAACCTCGACGAAGACACGCTCGCCGCGCTGCACAACGCGATCGGTTACGCCTCGATTGAGCTGGGGGAGTACGACGCGGCCGAAGCAAATCTCACGCGCGCCGCAAATCTCTTCCAGCAGCTCAACCAGCCACTAGAAGCCCTAAAGCCGCAGCTCGGGCATGGTCGCCTGCTGATCCGCCGCGGAAGGTACACCGAGGCAATCGCGCACCTACGAAAGGTCCGGCACCAGTTCCTCAGGAACTCGCTTGCCGAAGAAGCGGGTCTCTGCGGTCTGGAGATGGTGGAGGGCATGCTCCTCCTCGGCCGGCACGAAGACGCGGAAACGCTCGCCCGCACCATCATGAGCGAGTTCTTAGCCGCAGACCTAAGCACGCGCGCAATAGAAGCGCTCGGGTACTTAAGCGAAGCAATCGCCTCAAGCAAGGCATCTCCCAAAATGGCGAACGACGTCAGAGAGTACGTGGTCTCGCTCCGGACCTTCCCGGAGCGAGCATTCACTCATTCAGAGCTATGAACGGGTTATGGTTTTGGCCCTGTCAGACCGTCGCCGAGAGTCGCGATCTTTTTCTTGATGACCCAGATTATCCGAGCGAACGGATCATCCATACCCCGCCTCATCTCGACACCCCCGCG
>DASVRB010000304.1:0-5268 GCA_036388835.1 Thermoanaerobaculia bacterium
GAAAGAGGTATGCGCCGACGTAATAACGGGCCGCACCCATCTTCAGGTAGAAGCGGCGGAAGGGACCGAAGGCGAGAGCCGGTGCCAGGCCGAGGTAGAGGAGCACGAGGATCAGTCCCGGCGCCTCGCGGATCAGCCACAGTTTCGGCAGCGGCATCGCGAACATCTTCACCCAGAACAGCTCCGAGAGATCGATGTTGACGAGCGGCTCGAGCTTGTTGGGGTCCCAGTACTCATAAGGACCGTAGAAGCTCCAGTTCGGGCCGCGCAGGAAGGTGCCGGTGATGATCAGGAACGACCAGAGCACCAGGAACCCGTAAAGGAAAACGCCGATCTCCCACTTCCGCTCGCGGAACGAGTAATAGCCGTTTCCCTTCGGATTTGTGTCGATGTACGGGATGGCCATCAGCCCGACCACGATCAGCGTCGGCAGCACCACGCCGGCCAGCCAGGGATCGAAATAGACGAGCATTTCCTGCAGGCCGAGGAAGTACCACGGCGCTTTTGCAGGATTGGGAGAAGTGGTCGGATTTGCCGCCTCTTCGAGCGGTGCACGGAGGCCGATCGACCAGACGATCATCACGATCGTCAGCGCGATCATGCAGAGCATCTCGGTATAGACGAGATCCGGCCAGGTGAAGAGCTTCTCGTCCGATTCCGTCTTCTCGTATGGGATGCCGCCGGCCAGGATGGCGCGGTCGTTCTTGTACGCCTTGGCCAGTGCGATCCAGGTGAAGATGCCGAGCAAAAAAATCATCGCGCCGATCGGCACGTTGTCCGGTTTCGCCGCGATGAGGTTGAAATTCGGATCGAGAAACGAGAGGCCGAACGCCGCCAGTCCAAGGATCAGCAGCCACATGCCGACCTTCGGCTCCCACAGGCGCGGTCCCAGCGCTGCCAGCGCCCACATCACCAGGAAATAGGCCACCGCGAGATAGAGCAGCGGCGTGGCGAACAGCCCCGCCACCGCGCAGATCACTCCGAAGACGATGAAGCCGGTGCCGGTCTTCGACTTCAACCGGCCGTCGAGCAGATTGAAGTAGACGAGGAACGCAAAAATCGCCGTGAGGAGAATGAATGAGATCGACGCGACCGACAGTACGTTGATGAAATTCTTGAGGAACGTCATCGCGCGGCTCCGGCCTTACAGCGGACCAGAGATCCCTCCGTCTTTGCGCACACGCCAGAAGTGAATGGCCATGAGGAAACCGGCCGCCAGCGGAATGACCATGCAGTGCAGCACATAGAACCGCAGCAGCGTGGCCGCACCGATGCTCCGGCCTGCAATGAGCGCGAATCGCGCGTCGTCGCCGGCGTGAATCAGCGGCACGTCCCCTAGTTTCATCAGACTCGACATGGGGCCTTCTGTACCGGCGCCGGGGCTCGCGCGGGCCATGTTGGAGCCGACCGTGATCGCCCAGATGGCGAGCTGGTCCCACGGGAGCAGATAACCCGTGAAGGAGAGGAGCAGTGTGAGGACGAGCAGGATGACGCCGACGTTCCAGTTGAACTCGCGCGGCGGCTTGTACGAGCCGGTCATGAAGACGCGGAACATGTGCAGCCAGACCGCAATGACCATCGCGTGCGCACCCCAGCGGTGCATTTCGCGCATGATCCCGAACGGCGCCTGCTCGCGCAGGTCCATGATGTCTGTAAAGGCGTATTCGATGGTCGGCCGGTAATAGAACATCAACAGCAGGCCGGTGACCGTCTCGACGAGGAACAGGAAAAAGGACGTCCCGCCCATGCACCAGGTGTACGACATGCGTACCCCGGAGCGACGGACTTTGACGGGATGGAGGTGCAGGATCAGCGAGCCGAGAACGGCCAGGACGCGCTTACGGTTTGTATTGGGGATGCCGACCCGGAAGATGGACTTCCAGACCTGCGAGTTGACGATGCCTTCCTGCACTTGCTTCAGGGTCATCCATCTCCCCTAGTCGATGTGACAGGCAGGATTGCCTGTCCGCACCATCATCACAATTTCAAAAACGAGTCAGCGTTCGTCCAATCACCGCGTTCCTGGTGGAACTGCACCGACTTGTCGACGACGATCTGTCCGTCAGCAGGGTCGATGGAGATCTTCGCGCGCTCGAGTGGACGCGGCGCAGGTCCCTCGAAATTGATACCGGTCTTGTAATACCCGCTGCCGTGGCAGGGGCATTTGAATTTGTTCTGTGACGGCAGCCAGTTCGGCGTGCAGCCGAGATGTGTGCAGGTCGTAATGAGGGCGTACATCTCTTCCTCATTGCGGACCATCCAGACGCCGAACTTGTCTTTCCAGCGCTCGTCTACCTCGCCGACCGAGTACTCGCCCGGGAGACCGGCCTTGAACTTCTGCACCGGCTCGAAGAGGACGTTGGGAAAGAGGTAGCGGACGAAGATGGTGGTCAGGCCGCCGAGCGCCGCGGCGAGCGCGCTCCAGGCAGCGGTGAGCATCAATGGAAACTTGCGGCGGGTGACCTCTCCCTGCTCGCGAATTTCTGACGCAGCACTCCCGGCAAGCGGGGTCTTCGGCGCGACCTGATATGGCGTCAATTGCTCAGACATTTGGAGGTTTCTGAGACTCTGTTTGGGGTGACGTCACTATCGGTGAAAACGGAAACCGTGTCAACAGTGAAGGACGGGTGAATTCGGCCCGCGGACGACGGTCACGAAAGCAGCCGTGCGCGCGGCGTTTATCGCGCGCGCAGCGCTTCGGTGGCGGCGCTGCGGACGCGCATCGACTCGTCGCTTTTGGCGAGCGGCCCGAGCATGGCGCTCGCCTCCTCCGGGGCAATTTTCACGAGCGCCGGGATCGCCGCGAGGATGGTCTCTTCCTTCTGCTCGGGGCGCATGCCGGCCACGTTGTCGAGGCGCTTGCGGTCGAGCATCTCCCGAATGACGCCGATCGACCGCGTATCGCCGAAGCGGGCCAGCGCGATGGCGGCGTTGTAGCGGACATCGGCAATCGGGTCCTGCAGCGCCGGCGTGAGAGCTTCGACCGCGCGCGGGTCACCGATCTCACCGAGGGCGTACGCGGCCGCCTTGCGCACGTCGCGCTCGTCGGTCGAAAAGACTTCGATCAGCAGCGGCACGGCGGCGGGATCGCGCAGGCGTCCGAGCGCGAGCGCCGCATAGATGCGCGTTTCCGGAGCGCGGTCTTTCAGTGCATCCATCAGTAGCGGCGTGGCGCGGCGGTCGCCGAGATTGCCGAGGACCATGGAGAGGTACTGGCGGATGCGCGGATCGTCGTGTTTGGCCTGGTCGTAAACTCGCGCGACGTCGTTGACGAGGTTCGGGTACTTTTTCGCCTCACCGACGTTGATGAGCTGGGAGAGCTGATACGCCGCCTGCCACCGCTCGCGCCGTCCGCCGGAGCGCACTTCGTTGAGGTAATCGGGGATGGTCTGCTCGTCCGAGGCCATCCGCCCGAACAGGAAGAAAATCGCCACCGCGATCGCCACGATCCCGAGCGGGAAGACGACGAACTGAAAGAGGATCGTGCGGGAGGATTCTTTGGGGATGTCGGACGACGACGTGCCGGATTGAGGATTGTGGATTGAGGATTGAGGATTCGGGGTCTCGTCTTGGCTCAATTCTCAATCCTCAATTCTGAATCCTCAATCCCGCGCTCAGCGGCCCGTTCCCAGCACCACGAAATCAGGCAGGTAGGTCTTGAGCTGCGTCGGCGCTTCCGGCACCACAATCGCGTCTTTGTCGCAGACGCTTTCGCAGAGGCGGCAGGCGACGCATTTGTTCTTCTCGACGAAGGCGATTTTGTAGTGATTCGCGAGCGTCTCGTCCTCGGCATCGATCATCTTGATGCACTCGAACGGGCAGATGTCGACGCAGAACTCGCAGCCGGTGCAGAGGTCTTTGACGACTTCCGCTTTCGGGATGTCCTTCGGTTTGATGCGGTTGATGATCTCGCCGTGCTGATTCTGGATCGCGTCGACCGGGCAGTAGATGCCGCAGACCGAGCAATCGATACAGCGTTCCGGGTGGATGTAGTACTGCCCCTTGCTTTCGCCCCAGATGGTGTTCGTCGGACACTTGATCTCGCAGACCGTGCATCCGATGCACTTATCGGTGATGAAATGTGGCATGTCGACTCAGTGTAGCGCAGCCAGGTCACCGCGTCACAGCTCGACAGCTCGCGGGCATGCGAGAACGCGCGTAAGTAACTGCACTGACAGACACTTATGCGCGCCGTCGAAATAATGAGTCTGCACGCACCCCTTCGCCGTACATGTGCGAAGAAAGCCAGTCGACTCCTCGGTCATCGCTGCGATCGGCTATGACGCGCCGCGCGCGCTTCTCGAGATCGAGTTCCGGACGGGAAAGGTGTACGCGTACAGCGACGTGCCGCCCGCGGCGCACGAGGCGCTGCTCGCGGCGGAGTCGATCGGACGGCACTTCAACCTCGAGATTCGCGATCGCTACGACTGTACGCTCGTGAGCGAGGTCAGGCGTTTTCCTCACGCGATTTAGCTCAGCGCACGCGGACGATCATCGCGCGCTGATTCGCGAAAACGACCTCGCCGGCGCGTTGACGCACCTTCGCCAGCTCGGGTGCAGCGCGTTCGCCGATCCAGAGAAACGGGCCGCGCGGCAGCGGTTCGTTCGTCGCGCCACTGACGCGCCAACCGGGATGGCTCCCCTGCTCCGCCGGGAACGGACGCACGCGCGATGCGCCGAGCTGATGAACGGTCTCGAGATAGAGGAAGCCGCTCGCAACGACAGGAACGGCGTTGGTACGCGCGACGGCCATCGCTGCTTCGCGATACGGATCGAGCGGACGCTGCTGATGATCGCGTGTGCCGCGCGCGATCGTGATCGCGCCGCAGATTGCGAGCACCGCCGCGAGCGCATATCGCGCTTCGCGGCGCCACCACTGCAGCGATCTAGCGAGCCACAACACCAGCGGCGCAGCGATCACCGATTCGAATCGCATCGGAAAGTAGATCGTGCGGCCGGCGAGCGCGAACGCGATCGCGAGCAGTAGCGGCACGAGCACCATCGGTGCGAACGACCACGAACGAATCCCGGCCACCGCGAGTGCAATCGCGGACAGCGCGATCACGAACAGCGGCGCCGGCTGGAACAGCGACTCCGCGTAATTTCCTGCGAACGCGAACGCTCCGAGTGCAGCGAATGGATGTTGTCCCGACAACCAGCCTGTCGCCTGCGCCGGCTGCATCGACGCGAGCCACAGCCCCGGAATGAACAGAATCGCCGCGGCCACGGCCGCCAGAACTCCAGTGGAGCGGTGGCCGCTTCGGCGAC
>DASVRB010000305.1:0-2905 GCA_036388835.1 Thermoanaerobaculia bacterium
CGGGCTAAAGCCCGCCGCTCCACTAAACGTTTACGTCACGAACGAGAAGATGACCGCGACGACCAGCAGCGCCACGACGGCCACCGAGACCCACATCGCCTGAATCGTCGGGCGATGCATGTTCACGGTCTCGCGGCGCTCGCCGAGGAGGAACTGCAGGTATTCGACGCGCGGGCGGACCGCGCCGACTTTGTCCTCGACGTTCGGGTAGAGCACCTCGTTGATGCCCGGCACGATCACGACCGGGATGAAGGTCGCGCCGCCGGTGCGGCTGATGTAGCCGGAGAGGTCTTCGTTGTGCGGCGCGTCGCTGGTGACGACGAGGCAGTGATAGACGGTCGTCGACTGCATCACCGACAGCGCCTTCTGCATGGTGGTCTGCGCGCGGTAGGTGTGCACGACCGCATCCGAGGTCTGGCGGAGGATGCGCTCGTTGATGTCGTCCACGCGCGTGAAGATGAAGATCGTCTCACCCGCGCCGATCGGAAGTTTCTCGGGACGGCGGTAGATGACTTCGCCGTACTCCTCCCACCACTCCGGGCCTTGCTCGGTGGTGAACCCTTCCTCGGCGAGGCGGTCCATGAGGCGCAGGACAGGATCACTGCCCGCGGGCGATTCAATCGGCTTTTCGGCTTTCAGCTCTTGCATATTTGTTGACGAGGCGAATCAGGTCGTCGAATTCAAAAGGTTTGCCCATGAAATCGTCAGCCCCGCAGACGCGTGCCTTTTCGGCGATGTCGCGGTCGCCGGAAACGACGACGTACGGGATGTGCTTCGTTTCAGGATTCGCCTTGAGCGTACTGCACAACTGCTCGCCGCCCATTCCTTTGATGGTGAGGTCCGCGAAGATCATCGACGGTTTCGTTTCGCGGGCGCGGTCGAGCGCGCTGTCGCCGTCGGCCACGACGGTGGATTGATAACCGTTGCGCTGCAGGACCAGCGCGATGAGGCGCGCGACCTGCGGATCGTCTTCGACAACGAGGATCAAAGCGCCAGCCTCCTCAGACGTCGAAGCGGACGCGTATGCCTTTGCGCGCGTGGCCGAGCGCTGCCCCGGCGAGCGCGCCGGCGCCGTTGGCCACCGTGTCCGGCAGCGACGTCACGCGCGTCGGCAGGTAGAGCTGCCAGACGTACATCGAGACCGCGAAGACCACCGCTGCCACGAGAGTGATGAGATACGTCGCCGCCCGCTTCCGCCACGGCGAGTCGAGCGCGACGAACGCGAGAAAGCCCCACGGCACGAACAGCAGCACGTTCGCGATGACCGGCATCAGGAACGCCAGCACCACGCTTCGCGAGACGGGACCGCGGCCCGAGCCGAGCAGCCGCGCCAGCATCTCCCGCGCCGGATGCGTGTCCGCCGCGTACGCCTTCCCCGAAAGCAGGTAAAGAAGCCCCGCCATCGCGGCCATCGTCAGTACCAGCAGCACGAACGTGACCGGTTTGCGCACCACGATCACGCGCACCTGCCGTTTGCCCATCGAGTCGCATTATCCAAGACATCTGTCGGTTTGCGTCGGATTGCCAGCGAGGTGCCAACCGCCGCTGTCGCGGGTTGGATGGTGGAGCCAGCGCCGCTGCGGGCGGCGCTGGGGGTGTCGGGTGTCTGGGGTGTCTTGCCTGAGCGGAAGATTTTCGCCGTGCGGCGTGGTTCGCGAGAAGAAGCACATCTTCGCGAGTAACCCCAGACACCCCCGCGCGCCTGCAGCGCGCGGTTCCCGACACCCACGGCGCGCGCCGTGAAACCCGCGCGCAGCGCGTACAATCACCAATAACTTCATGCCCCCTCTTCGCTTTGCCCCCTATCGAGAGATTGCTCGTGAAATCGCGTCGCGCCTGATCGCTGATCGTGCTGGTCGCGATCCGCTCGAGCCGTGGAATGAAGAGGTAATCGTCCCCTCGCGGGGGGTGGCGGATGCGATCGCGAACGAGCTGCTGGCGCGGGCGCCGAACGGGCTGGCTGGATTGCGGCTGCAGACGCTCGAGGAGCTGGCCAAGCGCATCCTCGCCGATGCGGGACAGACGCCGCGCGTGGCGAACGATCTCGAGCGGCGGCTGGCCATGCGCACCGCCATTCGCAGCGTCGAGCATCCGATGATGGAGAGCCGCGGCGTCGCGGCGATGCTCGAGCGCGCGTATCGCGACGTGCGCGACAGCGGCATCCCGCTGGTCGAGCTCACCCGCCGCGCGCGCGCCGCACGCGGTCTCCGCAATGCGCGCCGCACCGAGGCCATCGTTCGCGCCTGGAGCGAATACGAGCGGCTGATCGCGCAACTGAACGCGATCGATGCCGCCGATCGGATGCGCGGCGCCGCCTCGCTCGTCGGGAATCGCACGCGCCCGCAGCTTCTCGCCGGCTTCTACGACATGACCGGCGCGCAGTTCCAGCTCGTCGAGGCGCTGCTGCGCGCCGATCGCATCGGCGCGATCTGGGTGCCGACCGAGGAGCCGTTCGCGCAGGCATTCGTCCGCGCGATCGCGCCGTACGCGGAAGTGGTGCGCGATCCGGTCATCGAAATCAGAAAAGCGAACGTCGTCGCCACGCAGTACGAAACCCGCTTCGACGAACTGCGCGACGTCTGCGCGCGCATTGCCGCGCTGCTCGCGATCGGCACTTCGCCGCGCGACGTCGGCATCGTCGCCCGTTCGCTCGAGCCGTATGACGCGCGCCTCCTCAATCGCTTCGCCGAGGAGCATGGCTTCCGCACCACGAACGGCGACGAGCTGCCGCTGAACGCACATCGCGTCGGCCGCGGCGCGACGACCTTGCTCCGTCTGCGCGAGCGCGGCTTCCTGCGCGGCGAAGTCCTCGAGCTCGTGCGCGACGGTCTGCACATCCGCACGCGCATTGACGTCGACGATGTCGATGCCGCCACCCGCCGCGCGCGCATCGCCGGCGGCACCA
>DASVRB010000306.1:0-6238 GCA_036388835.1 Thermoanaerobaculia bacterium
GTCGGCTTCCTCGTGCGCGACACCGTGTCGGTCGATTCGATCGCGCAGCTCGGCGCCGATGACACCTGGATCGATCCGCAGACCAATCAGCCGGCCACGCTGAACGACCGTCCGGCGCTGCTGCTGCGCGGCTCGTACATCGGCAACGGTGCGCCGTTCCCGATCGCGGTCGTGGCGGTGCACCAGCGCTCGCTCATCGACGTCGAGACCTCGGCGCGCGTGCGCGCGAAACGGCAGGCGCAGGCGGAGAACCTCGCCGCGCATCTGAATGCAGTGCAGAACGCGAATCCCGCGCTGCGCATGGTCGTTACCGGCGACTTCAACGCGTTCGAATTCAACGACGGCTATGTCGACGTGATGGGCATCCTCACCTCGAGCGCGAACCTGACGAATCAGGTGCTGACGGTCGCGGCGAACGATCGCTACTCGTACGTGCACGACGGCATCGCGCAGGTGCTCGATCACTCGCTCACCTCGGCGGCGCTCAACACGTACGTCCGTGGCGCGAACTTCGCGCACACCAACGCCGACGCGCCGTACGCGCTCGCCCCCGCCAGCGATCATGACGGCGTGGTGCTGTACGTCATGACCGATCACGACGGCGATGGCTACGCGGACGACACCGACTCCTGCCCCACCGGCGACGCCCGCGCCACCGTGATCCTCAACGGCTGCGACAGCGGTGTGCCGAACATGCTCTTCGAAGGCGGCTGCACCCTCGCCGACAAAATCGCCGCGCTGCGCGCCGAGGCCAAGAACCACGGCCAGTTCGTCGCCGCCGTCGGCAAACTCCTCAACAGCTTCAAAAAAGGCCAGGACCTGACCGGCGCGCAAAAAGGCGCCATCCAGAGCTGCGCCGCGCAGTGGAACTGATCCCTGCATCAACGAACAAAAAACGCGCGCCGCAAGGCGCGCGTTTTTGTTTGAGGCACTTTCCGTTATGTCATCCCGAGCGTAGCGAGGGACCTGGACGGGCGGGGCGCGAAGCACGTTCGTTTCCGCCCCACCCACCCAGGCCCCTCGCTACGCTCGGGGTGACAAGTGGGGTGGTTTGTCGCGGGGTTCGCCGGCTCTAGCGAGCGGACGAGCCTCAAAAACAAAACGGCGGGCCGCAAAGCCCGCCGTCTCATTCAACTCCACGAAACGATTTACTTCGACGCCGCGGGCGCCGCTGCCGCAACCTTGCGATCGGCCTCGATGTTGATCGTGACCTTGACGTCTTCGCCGAGGAGGAGGCCGCCTTCGTCGAGAGTCTTGTTCCAGATCACGCCGAAATCCTTTCGGTTGACGGTGGTCTCGATCTCGAAGCCGGCTTTCTCGCCACGGGCGGTTTTGCCGAAGCCGAGGAACTGCACCGGGAGGGTGATGCGCTTGGTGACGCCGTGCATGGTCAGGTCGCCCGTCACCGCGAACTCATTCGGCGATTTCGGGGCGATCGACGTGCTCTTGAACGTGATCGTCGGGTACTTGGCCACGTCGAAAAAGTCGGCGCCGCGCAGGTGCTCGTCGCGATTCGTGTTGCCGGTGTCGATGCTCTTCGCCTGAATCGTGAACTCGACCGACGACTTTGCCGGGGCGCCGCGGTCGATGTTGATGTTCGCGTCGAAGTCGCGGAACTGGCCGACTGTGTTCGCCATCATGTGGCGGACCTTGAACGTCGCGGTCGAATGCGCTTTGTCCACGGTCCAGGTCTCCGGCGCGGTCTGGGCGAAGAGCGGCGTGGCGACGAGTGCGGCCATGAAGATGTTGCGGATGAATTTCACTATGGTCTCTCCTCTGAGTATTGAGCGCGACGCGCTGCGAGCGCGGCGTGCAATCCGTTGCGTGTGCGATCGAGCAGGGTGATGAGCTGCTTCAGTTGATGCGGTGAAAGCGCGGCCAGCGCCTCGTTCTCTGCGCCGCTGATCTGTCGATCCAGAACAGCGAGCAGTTTCAATCCCTCGTCCGCGATCCTGCAGAACACCTGGCGCCGGTCGGTCGCGCAACGCTCGCGCTGCACGAGCCGTTTCGTCTCCAGCCGGTCGATCAGCCGCGTGATGCCGGGCGTCTGCTCGATCATCCGCTCCGCGATCTCGAGCGTCGGCAGCCCGTCGCAGCCCGCGCCGCGCAGGATCCGCAGCACGTTGTACTGCTGCGCCGTGATCCCATGCGGCTCCACCACCGCCGACACCGACCGCCGCACCAGATCGGCCGTCCGCATCAGCGACACCGCCGCCTCCTGCGTCGACGACGCAAAAGGTTTGGTCTGTTTGAGCTCGCGGAGGATGGACATGAACGACGATAGATTATCGATGAATGATTGATTAGTCAAGCATCTCTGCCACCCCGAGCGGAGTCTAGGGTCCTGGGTGGGCGGGGCGGCAGGCATGTGCCTCGCGCCCCTCCCGCCCAGGTCCCTCGTTACGCTCGGGAGGACAGGTGCGAAGCCCTACCGCCGTTCCGCGCCGACCGCGCGTTTCGCCACCGCGTTCGCGATGGCCTCGCGCAGATGCGCCGGCTCGACCGGCTTGGCGACGAATCCCTGAAAGCCGCCTTCCATCACCCGCTGACGATCCTCCGGCATCGCGAACGCCGTCAGCGCGACCACCGGCAGCGTGCGGATTCGCTCGTGTTGCGAGTTGCGGATCCAGTGCAGCAAATCGAATCCATCCGCGCCCGGCATGGCCAGATCGCTCAGCACCACGTCCGCGGGCCATTGCGCCAGCACGTCGAGCGCCGCGCGCGCCGCGGGCGCATGGCGCACGTCCGCGCCGGCGGCGCGGAAAACGGTGATCACGAAGTTCCGCACCTGGTCGTCGTCGTCGACCACCAGCACGCGCACGCCGCGCAGCGCCCCCTCGTCCAGGCTCGATTCCGGCGCCTCGTCGCGCACGCTCATCCCGGCGCGCAGCAGCGGCAGGCGGACGCGGAACGTCGAGCCGCGCCCCTCGCCTTTGCTCTCCGCGCTGATCGTGCCGCCGTGCAGCTCGACGAGATGCCGCACGATCGCGAGGCCGAGGCCGAGACCCATGTGCGGACGGGTCGTCGAACTGTCGGCCTGGCGGAAACGCTCGAAGATGTGCGGCATGAACGCGGCGTCGATGCCGTGGCCGCTGTCGCGCACTTCGATCACCGCTGCATTGTTTTCGGTGCGCAGCTCGAGCCAGACGTTCCCTCCCACGGGTGTGAACTTCACGGCGTTCGCGAGCAGGTTCCAGACGACCTGCTGCAGGCGCCGCTGATCGGCGTTCACGAGCACGCCTTCCGCGACCTCGGTCGCCAGCGTGATCTGTTTCGCATCCGCGGCCGAGCGCATCGTGTCGATGGCCGCCTGCACTGCCGGACCGAGCTCCACCGGCTCGGGCTCGATCTTCATCTTGCCGGCCGTGATGCGCGAGACGTCGAGCAGATCGTCGATGAGCTGCGCCTGCACGGTCGCGCTCTTGCCGATCGCCTCGATCGCCATCGCCTGCGTCTCGCGATCGAGGTCTTCCTCGTCGAGCATCTGCGCCCATCCCATGATCGCGGTCATCGGCGTCCGCAGTTCGTGCGAGAGCGTGGCGAGGAACTCGTCTTTGGCGATGTTCGCGCGCTGCAGTGCCGCTTCCGAGGAGCGCAGGCGCTCGGCCGTGGCCTCGGCTTGCTCGCGTGCGCGCATCTGCACGCGCACGACCGTCAGCAGCAGGACGGCGATGAGCATGCCGCCCGAAAACGTGCCGGCCGCGGACAGCATCGCCACGCCGTATCCCTCGCGGCGCGACATCCAGCGGATCGTCCACTCACGGCCCGCCACGTGTGCGCTGCGCACCTCGACAAAACGGGGATCACGCGGCAGATCGGAAGTCGCATAAAGCTGCTCCCCCTGATCGGCGATCGTGAAGCCGACCTCGGGGCGCTCCTGCGTTCCGAAAATCCCGGCCAGCAGGTCGTCGCTGCGAAACGGCGCGTAAATGAAGCCGATCAGCGCGGCGCGGCGCTGCTCCACCGTCGGCGGTGTCGTGCCGGTCGCGTACAACGGCGTGTAGAGCAGGAAGCCCTTCTGCTTCCGCTCCTCGATCTCCTGCACCAGCGTCACCGGAGCCGTCGCGGCCGGCCGGCCCGTGTCGCACGCGCGCTCCATCGCCTCGCGGCGTTCCGGATTGTTCGACATGTCGAACCCCATCGCCGCGCGATTGCGCCGATCCTGCGGCTCGAGCAGCACGATGGCCGTGACCTCGTCGCGCGCCGGCAGCGGCCAGACGCGGAACTCCGGATAGCCGCCCGCGCGCATCTCCCGCTCGAGCTGCGCGACGTTCTCGCGCGGGATGCGAATCGTGACGCCAATGCCCTGCACGCCGGGATAGCGGCGATGGACGTTCAGGCTGCGGATGTACGCGCGCAGCGAATCGCGCGGCAGCGTCGGATCGGCGACCAGGAGCCCCCGCGTGCTGGTGAGGACGTTGACGTACGTGGCGAGCCGCGACGCGATCGCGTCACCGGTCGATTGCACCGCATTGTCGAAGCGCGCGCGGTCGGCGGCGCGAGTCGTGTTCCAGACGTACGTCGTCGCGGCGAGCGTCAGCACGACGAACACACCGAACACGAACCAGGGCAGGATGCGGTCCGCGCCGCTTCGATTCATGTCGTTGCTGTATGCAATGAGCGCGCTGCATGGATGCCGGCCAGCCGTCCACTCGCCCATGCCCACTGAAAGTTGTAGCCGCCGATGCGTCCGTCGACGTCGAGAATCTCGCCACAAAGATAGAGGAGTCCCGCGCGTTTGCGCGAGGCCATCGTGGCGAGCTCGATCTCGCTGAGCGGCACGCCTCCCGCCGTCACCTCGGCGTAATCAAACCCGCGGTCCCGCACCACCGGCACGTCGCACTCGACCAGTGCGCGCACGATGCGGCGGCGCTCGTCGCGCGTCATTTTCCCGAGCGTTTTCGCCTCGCCGGCAATCGCGGTCAGTAATCGCTCCGGCAGGCGTCCGCGCAGCACACTCGCCACGGTCGCGTGCGGATTTTTCTCCGCGACCAGCGCTGCATCGAGCGACTCGAACGTCTCACCCGGCAGAAAGTTCGCGACGAGCGTCCCGCCTCCCTCGTTCTGCACCGCCACCCAATGCCGCGAGACGTCGAGCACCACCGGGCCGCTGAGCCCGAAATGCGTGAAGAGTAGTGACCCGCGATACCGCGCGATCACGCGGCCCGCGCGCACCGCCAGCTCCGCCTCGACACTCGTCCCGCTCAGCGCCGTCATCCAATGCCCCTGCTCCAGCACCAGCGGCACCAGCGCGGGAAAGGTGTCGGTGATGGTGTGGCCGACGGACCGCGCCAGCTCATACCCCGCACCATCGCTCCCCGTCTTCGGAACACTGCGCCCGCCGGTAGCGAGGATCACGCGGGCGGCGGTGAGGGTGGAACCGTCGGCGAGGTGGATCAGAATCAGTTCCTCGGTTCCTCGGAGTTCCTCGGTTCCTCGGAGTGGCAAACTCGCTCCCTCCGAGGAACCCGAGGAACCCGAGGAACTCCGAGGAACTCCGTCGACGGAAATCCCCACCACCCGCGCCCCCGTCCGAATCTCCACCCCGGCGCATTCGCGCAGCAGTGCATCGACGATGCTGCGCGCTCGGTCCGTGGTCGGAAAGAGCTTACCGGTCTCCTCCACCTTCATCGTCACGCCCATGGCCGCGAACCAGTCGATGGTCTGCGCGACGGTGAAGGTGCGGAGCACTTTGGCGATGGCGTTGCGGTTGCCGTTGTAGTCGTCCGGCGTGACGACGTCGTGCGTCACGTTGCAGCGGCCGCCGCCCGAAATGATGATTTTTGCGCCGATTTTCGGGGCGCCGTCGAGCGCGACGATGCGTGCCGCGGGGTTGGTGCGGCGCGCGAAAATTGCAGCGGTCAGGCCGGCCGCACCGGCGCCGACGATGGCGATGTCGTAGTCAGGTCTCACTGCGCAGATGAAGAGGCGGCGTACCGCGCGCCTGCCGTTAGCGGAGAAGTAACACAGTCGCCCCCGCTCTGCGACGTTGAGAGTCGGCGACTCTGCGACTATCCTCGCCATCGCATGTCCTCCCGGATTATTGCCGTCCTTCTCGCCCTCCTCACCTCCGTCTCCGTTTTTGCCCGTGATGCTGCCGAGCTGCAGCTCGCGCTTCGCAAGCTCGCGAACGTCGGCGGCGCGCTGTATGTCGCCGCGCATCCCGACGACGAAAACACCGCCATGCTCGCGTGGCTCGCGAACGAGCGGCTGTATCGCACCGCCTACCTCTCCGTCA
>DASVRB010000307.1:0-2317 GCA_036388835.1 Thermoanaerobaculia bacterium
TGCAGATCGCCACGACGCTCCCGCAGCGTGCCGACGTACAGCAGCGCGGCATCGAGCGTCGCGTCGAGCTTCAGCGCCCGCTCGAGCGACGCCTCGGCGTCGGCAGTGCGGCCGGCGCGGTCGTAGGCGATGCCGAGGTGATAGGCCGCGTCGGCGCGTAACGCCGAATGCTCGTCGCCGTACACCCGCTCGAGATCGGTGATCGCTTTCGCATGATCGCGCGTGCGCAAAAAGGCGAGGCCACGATTGAATCGCGCCGCCTCGAGATTCGCCTGCAGCTCCAGCGCGCGATTGAACGCCGCGATCGCGTCGGCGCTTTTGCCGTCGAGCAGCAGCGCGAGTCCGCGCAGATTCTCGACCTCGGCGGGCGAGGCGCCGGACGTCTTCGCACCCTGCAGCTGTTTGAGTGCCGCGTCGTAATTGCCTTGCAGGATGTAGCGGACGCTGCGATCGCACGCGGTCTGCGACGACGCGGCGAAGAGGGGAACTGCAATGAGGAACAGCGCGGCGAAACGGATCAGGCGGCGCCTCGCACTTGCTCGTCGATCTGAATGTCGCCCCGCTTGACGGCATTCACGAACGCCTCGACCACGCGCGGATCGAAGCGCGTGCCTGCGAAGCTCTTGATCTTTTCGACGACGTACCCGAGCTCCATCGCCTTCTGATACGGGCGGTTCGTGGTCATGGCGTCGAACGTGTCGGCGATCGCCACGATGCGCGCCTGCATCGGGATCTGCTCGCCTTCGAGATTGTCGGGGTAGCCGCCGCCGCTCCACTTTTCGTGGTGGTACTTCATGCCCGGGATGATGTCGATGAGCTGCGCGACGCCGCTCATGATCGCGGCGCCTTTGGCCGGATGCTGCTTCATCACTTCGAACTCATCCTCGGACAGCGCGCCCGGTTTGCGCAGGATGCGATCGTCGATGCCGATCTTGCCGACGTCGTGCAGCAGCGCGCTGATGCGCAGGTTGCGCATCTCTTTGTCGGACAGCGTGAGGTTCTTGCCGATGCCGATCGAGTAGCGCGCCACGCGCTCCGAATGCCCGCGCGTGTACGGGTCTTTCGCATCGATGGCCGCGGCAAGCATGCGCACGGAGTTGAGGAAGAGGAGGTGATTCTCGTGCGCCGCTTTCTTGAGCTGCGCGATCGCCTCTTCGATCGACTGCGACATCACGTTGAAGTTTTCGGCGAGCTCGCCGATCTCTGTGTGCGTCTTCAGCTCGACGCGCTGCTGGTAATTGCCTTGCGCGATCTCGCGGCTGCGGTCGGTGAGGAGGCGGATGGGGCGGGCGATGCCGGATGCGAAGAGGATCGACGCGACGATCGCCAGTGCGAGCGCGATGGCGACCCACTGCGCGGTCGCGCGAATCATTTCGTCGACCGAGGCGAAAGCGCGTTTCTCCGGCTTCTGCACGATGACGCCGACGTTCGGCGGCGCCGGCGCGACCGTGCCGAGGAGCTTCACGCCTTTGTCGTCGTACGACTCGGTGAGCCGCAGTGGCACGGTCGCTTTCGAGAACTCCTTCACCAGTTTCAGATGCGAGAAGTTCGGATGTTGCACGTCGATCGAAGGCTCGCTGTGCATGAGCACGCGGCCGTCGCGGTCGACGAGGAACGCGGCGACGTCGCCTTTTCCTTCTTCGCGAATGTGGTCGACGATGCGGCGCAGGCTGACCAGCCCGACGATCGCGCCGATGGTCGCCTCGCCGTCTTTCACCGGCACGGCCATCACCACGACCGGCTGATTGTTGGTCGGCAGGTGAGTGATCCGGCCGGTCGAGTCAGTGCCTTTGAGCGCGACCTGCCGCGCGATGGCCATTTCATCGAGGATGGTCTGATCGAGCTCCGCCGGCACCGCTTCCGCTCCCTGTCCCGCGCTGTTGAGCGCGCGCAGCGCGATGAGGTCGCTCGTCGGCGGCATGGCCTCGGCGATCCACGCGCTCTGCGCCGCGTACAGAAACGGATCGGCGCCTGGCGGCAGCGCCTTCTTGATCATCCGGATGCTGCCGGCGACGTTGGTCAATTGCTGCCGGTTGCTGGCGAGGAGCGTCTGCAGGTCGGTCGAGATGCCGACCGCGGAACGCGTCAGGAACTTCTTCTCCAGCGTCTCCATCGAGTCGCGATTGATGCCGATCAGAAAGTAGTGCGACACGATGAGCGGCAGAACGCCGACCAGCACCATTGCGCCGAGGAGCGTCCACAGAAGACGCCGCCTGCGCGAACGAGGAGCGGCCGGAGGTGCTGATTCAGGAGCCGGGGCGGACATTAGGTCGAATTATAAGGAATGTGGTGGAGCGGGCGGGCTTCAGCCCGGGGA
>DASVRB010000308.1:0-2555 GCA_036388835.1 Thermoanaerobaculia bacterium
TCGACCCGCTGACGCGCACGACTGTTGAACACCCCCAGGAGGGCACCATGAACGCGAAACACGAGCATCACCACCGAGCAGCGGCGAACGCCACGGCCCTCGACCCGGTCTGCGGCATGACCATCGATCCGCAACATGCCGCCGGCAGCTCGACGCTCGACGGCACCACGTACTTTTTCTGCAATCCGCGCTGCAAGGAAAAGTTCGATGCGAATCCGGCCGCCTATCTCGGCGAAACCAAACCGGCGCCGAAAGCGGCGCCGGCGGGAACGATGTACGTCTGCCCGATGGATCCGGAAGTGCGGCAGGACCACCCCGGCGCCTGCCCGAAATGCGGCATGGCCCTCGAGCCCGAGACCATCGCTGCACCGGCGACCAAAACCGAGTGGACCTGCCCGATGCATCCGGAGATCGTGCGCGACGCGCCGGGCAGTTGCCCGATCTGCGGCATGGCCCTCGAGCCTCGCACGGTCACGCTCGAAGACGAGAATCCGGAGCTCGACGACATGACCCGGCGGCTCTGGATCAGCACCGCGCTGACCGTGCCGCTGGTGATTTTCGCGATGCTGCGCCATCTGCCGCAGGGCCACGAGCTCCTCGGCCACACGCTCATGACCTGGGCCTCCTGGATCGAGCTCGCGCTGGCGACGCCGGTCGTGCTTTGGGGCGGCTGGCCATTCTTCGAGCGCGCCTGGGCGTCGCTCGTCAATCGCCACCTCAACATGTTCACGCTGATCGGCCTCGGCGTCGCCGTCGCCTACATCTACAGCCTCGTGGCCACGCTCTTCCCGAGCGCGTTTCCGCTGTCGTTCCGCGATGAGATGGGTCACGTCGGCGTCTACTACGAAGCCGCCGCGGCGATCATCACGCTGGTGCTCCTCGGACAGGTGATGGAGCTGCGCGCACGCAGCCGCACCGGAGCGGCGATTCGCGCTCTGCTCGGCCTCGCGCCGAAAACCGCGCGTCGTGTCGACGCGCACGGCGAGCACGACGTGCCGCTCGAACAGGTGCATCCCGGCGACACGTTGCGCGTCCGTCCGGGCGAGAAGATTCCGGTCGACGGCGTGGTGATCGAAGGAACGACCAACGTCGACGAATCGATGGTCACGGGCGAGCCGCTGCCGGTCGAAAAAACGAACGGCGACCGCCTCATCGGCGCGACCGTGAACACCACCGGCTCGGTGCTCATGCGCGCCGAGCGCGTCGGCGCCGACACGCTGCTCTCGCAGATCGTGAACATGGTCGCGCAGGCGCAGCGGAGCCGCGCGCCGATTCAGAAACTGGCCGACAAAGTGTCGGCGTGGTTCGTCCCCACCGTCATCGCCGCGGCGCTGCTGACGTTCGCGGTTTGGGCGCTCGTCGGCCCGCAACCGCGACTCGTCTTCGCCATCGTCAACGCGGTCGCGGTGTTGATCATCGCCTGTCCCTGTGCTCTCGGCCTGGCCACGCCGATGTCCGTCATGGTCGCGGCCGGGAAGGGTGCGAGCGCCGGCGTGCTGTTCCGCAATGCCGAAGCGATCGAAGTGCTGCGCGACGTCGACACGCTCGTCGTCGACAAGACCGGCACGCTCACGCTCGGGAAGCCGACGCTGACGACGGTCACGTCGATGAACGGCTTCGACGAGAGCGAGCTATTGCGCCTCGCGGCGAGCGTCGAGCGTGCAAGCGAGCATCCGCTGGCCGCCGCCATCGTGGCCGGTGCCGAAGCGCGCGGCCTCGTGATTCCGAAGGCGCAGCATTTCGAATCGATCACCGGCAAAGGCGTCTACGGCGCGGCGGAGGGGCGACGCGTCGCCCTCGGCAATCGTGCGCTGCTGCAGGACCTGCACGTGAACGCCCCCGACCTTCTCGCGCGCGCCGAGAAACTGCGCGCTGAAGGTCAGACCGTGATGTTCGTCGTCATCGACGGCAAGCCCGCGGGCCTGCTCGGCGTCGCCGATCCGGTCAAAGAGACCACCGCCGAGGCCATTCGCGAGCTGCATGCAGCGGGTCTGCGCATCGTCATGCTCACCGGCGACAGCGAGACGACCGCGAACGCGGTGGCGAAGAAACTCGGCATCGACGAAGTGATCGCCGAAGTGCTGCCCGAGCAGAAAGCCGACGCGATCAAACGTCTGCAGCAGCAGGGAAGGGTCGTGGCCATGGCGGGCGACGGCATCAACGATGCGCCCGCGCTCGCGCAGGCCGAGGTCGGGATCGCCATGGGAACGGGAACCGACGTGGCGATGGAGAGCGCAGACGTGACGCTGGTGAAAGGCGATCTGCGCGGCATCGTGCGTGCGCGGCGGCTCAGCAACGCCACCATGTCGAACATCCGCCAGAACCTCTTCTTCGCCTTCATCTACAACGCCCTCGGTGTGCCGATCGCGGCGGGCGTGCTGTATCCGTTCTTTGGCGTGCTGCTCAGCCCGATGATCGCGGCCGCGGCGATGAGCTTCAGCTCCGTCTCGGTGATCGCGAACGCGCTGCGGCTGCGGCGCGCGCGGATCTGATCGGCTCAGGGCTCGTTGTGCGGATACGACGCCTGCGCCTTCGAGTACCAGCCGTCGCCGGTG
>DASVRB010000309.1:0-14608 GCA_036388835.1 Thermoanaerobaculia bacterium
ACCTGCACCGCGCCGGTGGCGTCTGCACCCGCTGCCTGGAGCCGCTGCCGGTGAAAGCGACGACAACCTGCGGGACGCTACGTGCGCGGAACTACTACGCGCGTCAGGCTGCCGAGAGAAGCACCGTGATGCGCCTGCACTGCGAGGAGCTCACGGCCCAAACGGATGACCAGGCGGAGCGCCAGAGGCACTTCCGCAACATCCTTGTGGAGGCACCCTCCGACGGCCCCGAGCACCGGCCGCTCATTCCGGCGGTCGACGAGATCGACCTGCTGAGTGTCACGACGACGATGGAAGTCGGTGTCGACATCGGCAGCCTACAAGCGGTCATGCTCGCGAACATGCCGCCGATGCGGTTCAACTATCAGCAGCGCGTCGGACGTGCAGGACGTGGCGGTCAGGCGTACGCATTCGCCATCACCCTCTGTCGCGGCCGTAGCCACGACGAGTACTACTACAACAACCCGCACCGCATTACGGGCGACCGCCCGCCGACACCCTTTTTATCGATGGCGCATGCGCGGATCGCGGAACGGCTCGTCGCGAAGGAAGCTCTCCGGCGGGCCTTCCGCGCGTCGGGTGTGACATGGGCTGAGTCGCCGGTGCCTGCGGACTCGCACGGCGAATTCGGGGAAGCTGTGAACTGGCCGGGCGCGCGCGAGCAGCAGGTCACGGCGTGGCTCGATCAGGCAACGAACGTGGCGGAGGTATGTGCGATCGTGAGCGAGGGCACGCCTGTCGATGCGGCCGCGCTGGAGCGTTACGTCCGCGAGGTTGTCCCGCGGCGGATCACGGAGTCCGTGGGCAACACGGAGCTGATCGGCGAAGGTCTCGCGCAGCGCCTTGCCGAAGGCGGCGTGCTGCCGATGTTTGGGATGCCCTCGCGCGTCCGGATGCTGTACCACCGCGCGGATGCGGAGCGCGGTGCGATCGATCGGGATCTCGACGTGGCGATCACCGACTTCGCACCAGGTGCGCAAAAGACGAAAGACAAGCGAATTCTTACCTCGATCGGCTTCACGGCGCCGCTTATTACGCGCGGTGGCAGGACCGTGCCCGCGACCGATAACCCGCTGCCCTGGCGGCGGTGGATGGCACGTTGCGAACGCTGCATGAATGTCCCGGCACCGGTCGAACACGCGCCGGAGCTGACGGAGTGCAGTTACTGCGGAGCACCGCGGATCGATGATCCCGAGGATCTCACGCCTGGACTGCGGGTATTCCAAATCGCTATCCCCGCCGCGTTCCGGACCAACTACGGACGCGGGGACGACGCGAAGGAGGATACGGAAGCGATGGGAGGTGGCGCCGCAGCCATCGCTGAATCCGGAGGTGCAGAGCCTACGCCGGTAGCGGGGACGAACGCAGCTCTTGCCTTCACTCATGGGCGCGTTTACCGGCTGAACACGAATCGTGGCCACTACTTCCAAGGGCGCCTCGGAACGGCGGCGAGGAAACCGGACGCCGCGCGCATCGCGGCGCAATGGATCGATGAGCGGTTTCAGCAGGAGTCCGGGCCCGGGGTCGAGCACTTCACTGTCTCTGGACCATCCGAGCCGATCGCACTCGCAGCGCCTAAGACGACGGACCTCCTTCGCTTGCGCGTGGCTTCAACGATGCCGGGGCTGCAATTCGATCCACTGCAGGGCCGCGCGTCGGTTCGTGCGGCGTACTACTCCGCTGCGTTCGTACTCCGCGCGCTTGCGGCGGGGCCCGAGTTTCTTGATATTGATCCCGAAGAGCTGAACATCAACAGTATCCGAAGGACGGAGAGCGGACTCGCGGAGATCATTGTCAGTGACCAATTACCGAATGGCGCTGGCTTCACCGCGTGGATCGCGGACCACATTGCGGATCTGCTCGCGGCAGCCACGGCGCAGCCGCAGCTCGCGGGATCCTTCGCGTCCGTGCTGACGTCGGAGAGCCATCGTGCGGAGTGCGACCACTCTTGCCCCGACTGCATCCGCACGTACCGCAATATGAGCTTCCACGGGCTGCTCGACTGGCGCCTCGGTCTCGCGCTGCTGCGTTGCATGGCCGATGGCTCATATCGGTGCGGGCTCGACGGGCAGTTCGTCACGCCCGAACTCGAACGGTGGAACGAGGACGCGCGAAGTCTCCGAGATACGTTCTGCGCAAGCTTCTCGTGTCCGCCAGAGGATTTCGGGCCGTTGCCCGGTGCACGAGTCGGAGCCCGTCCACTCGTCTTTGTGCATCCGCTTTGGGATCCAGCGGTCCCCTCAGGGCTCCTCGAAGATGCGCGATTTGCGATTCCCGCGAGCGAGCGGCCGCGCTTCCGCGACACGTTCAACCTCCAACGGCGCATGAGCTGGCTCTACCTCACCTTGGCGGAAGATGACTGACCCCCAGAGTCCAGCCGCACGTCTGAAGCCACTAAATCGGCTCGCGCCGAGCCGATTCACGGCAGCAGCAGAGTGCCCGCTCCGCGAAGTGCTGCGGACGAACGGCGCACCGCGGCTCCTTCCAACTAGCGCTGTTGCTCACGTCGGTACGATCATTCATAAGCTCCTCGAAGAAACTGCGCACGACCCTTCGATGACAACTAGCGCGGCGGAGGAGCGATTCGATGCGCTGCTCCGCGATGAGGAGCAGCGCATGGCGGGAACGCCTGACGCCATCTACCTACCGCTCGCGCAGCACGTACGCGATTTCGGTTTACGGAAGCGCCGAGGGATTGCCGCCGCTGCGAACCGCGCATCCGCCGTTCGGCTGGTTCCCTCGGAGGCAGCGGGAGGAAAACGATCAACAGGTCCTGAGGTGTGGGTGACATCCCCGCACGGCGAAGTCGGCGGCTACATCGACGACGTCGTGCGCGAGGCCGAAACGATCGTACTCCGTGACTATAAGTCAGGCGTAGCTGCACAGCCTGGGACCACGGCACACGACGAGGCGATGCAACAGCTGCGGCTCTACGCCGCGCTCTACGAAGCGACGCACGCGGTCTGGCCTGTAGCGGTGGAGATCGTTCCTATCGACGGGGCACCACAGCGGGAGGAGGTTGACCGGGATGCATGCGCCGCGCTGCTTGAGCGTGCCTGCGCCCTCTACCGGCGGACGAACACGGTGCTCGCGTCCTATGCCGCGCGTGTGGCCGAACAGCAGCTCGGGCGTCCTGCGCCTGACGTCTGCCGGTGGTGCGAGTTCCGCCCGGTGTGCAACGCCTACCTCACCGCGCGATCATCCGAAGGGGACTGGCCTGCGGATGCTGTCGGCAGCGTGGCGGCCGTACACCGTCTCGGAAACGGGAAAGTCTCGATTCAGATCATTGAGGGGCAAGCTGTGGCTCACGTCCGCGGTATCACACCTGACTCAGTGCGCCACCCAGCGTTCCCGGCCCTGCAGCTCGGTGTCGTGGCTGGTCTCTTCAACTTGAAGGGTCGAGCGCGCAACTATGAAGAGTCGTTGCAAACCGTCATTGCTTTGTACGGGTCTGCATGAATGGCCTGTCGCAGCTTTGTATCGGCGGTTAACTCGCCTCTGAGAGCTCGCCAATTGGGAGTGGCGCGGCGCGGCCGTTAGAGCGCACGTTCAACCATGAAACGCACCGTCAGGCTTCCGCGAGCTTCCGGAGGCGTACGTCCGCAGCGCGGAGCGGCGATGGTTGAGCCAGGGGATAGCGGCGGTGATGCGCCTCACGCTTGAGTTGCCGCGGAGAAGGATTGACGCTTTTGCTGAAAAGCGTGAATGGTCATCAGGTCCTCGCGATCTCCTTCGACACGCGCACGCGCTGGTAGGTGGCGTCTCGACGCTTGTTGGTCACCTGGGCGTAGATCATCGTCGAAGAGATGCTGCGGTGGCCAAGCCAGTCCTTCACGTCCGCCGAATCCACCCCTTCGTTCATGAAATGCACGGCGATGCTGTGCCGGAAGACGTGGACGTTTCGCCTGCCTTCGGGCAGGTTCGCCGCGGTCGCGTAGCGCCGGAACAGGTAGTAGATGAGCGATGGCGAGATCGCCTGCGCCGGGCGTCGAAAGCTCTGGAACAGGAATCGGCCGCGACCGAGATCCAGCGTCGGCAGATAGGCTCGAAGCAGTCGAATAGTGGTCGGGTGCAGGTGGTAGGCGCCGGGGATGCCATGCTTCACGCGGCTGATCCAGATCGAGCCATCTCGAAGGGAGATGTCGTCGATGCTGATGAGCGCGACCTCGCGACGGCGCAGGCCGTGCCGGTAGATCAGGTCGAACAGCAGCCGATCTCGAAGGTTCTCCCTCGGAATCGCGGCGAAAAACCTTTCTACCTCTTCTTTCGTTACGTAGCGTACGCCCGGCGAGCGCGCTGTGCGGGCATCACGTTGTTCCGACACGAGGCCGGAGATTTTCACGCTTTTCAGCATTTTAGCGACAGCGGTAGGAGACTGACGGGGGCATCGGCAGTATGGCGAACCTGCGCCCGAGGCGCACGTGCTGGCACCGTGATGGCCGTCCTCATCGCCCTAGACGTTCTGCAGATCGCCGCCGCGCCGCAGGTGCAAGCGGACGAACGCCACCCGGCGCACCAGCGGTTCGGCGACCGTACCGAGGCACCGCAGTTCCCTGTTGCCGCCGCGACTGATCCCACCGCCGGCTGCTATCCGCTCACGCGTCCCAAGGCGCGGCGCCGCGCCGTCGGCAAGGGTGGGCCTCCGTGCACGTCAAATCCGACCGTGCGGCTTACCGTGGAGCCAATCGCCTGCGCGGGCGATCGTGTGCGGGTCTCGTGGCAGGCCTCGGAACCGAACGCACGCGTGCACCTCCAAGGCGTCGCCTGCGACCTCCCGGCGTCCGGTTCGACGCTGGTGACGGTACGAGAGGCGACGACGCTCCACGCGATCGCAACGACGTGTGGGATCGGGCCGGAGGCGGCGGCGACGGTCGCCGTCGAGCCTGCGCCCGAGATCACGAGCTTCTCCGCCGAGCACGGGATGCTCGCGCCTTTTGCGGTGACGAGCCTCCACTTCACGTACGAGCACGCGACCTCCTGGGCGATCGACGGCGCGGAGGCGTTCCGCGGCGATCCGCTCACAGGCGGCGGTCCCTTCGGCGGAAGCACGCGCGTCTACTTCGCGTCCGTTCCGGCGCAGCCCGTGCTCACCGTTTTCGGGCGCTGCGGCGAGGCCGTCATGCCGCTCTCGATCCCGCGTTGTACCGAAGAACCGCCCGATGTCGATGTCGGGCAGGCGGATAGCCGTGCGGCCGTCGGGCAGCAGCAGCGCTGGACGTTTCTCGCCACGCCCTCTGTCACCCGCTGGTGGCTCGAAACCGACGACGGGCGGTTCACGCCGTCCTCCGGTCTGCGTACCGGAAGCGGCGAGATCGACGTCGTCTATGAGCCCGCACGTGCCGGCGAGGCGAGTATCGCCCTCTATGGCGACAGCGCGTGCGGCATCGACGGGATCGTCGGAGCGCAAACCGTGTGGAACTGCGCCGAGCCGCTCATCCAGTCCTTCACGGCCGGTGCGAGTTCGCTTGCGGTCGGGCAGAGCACGTTCGTCTCGTACGTCACCCAGGAGCGGCACAGCGAGGTCGGCAGCGTAACGTCAGCGCTCGGGAACACGGTCGGAGGACCAGTGCACTCGCCTCCGGAAACGCGGCACACCTACACGGCAACGCATGCAGGGACGGACACGTTGACCCTGACCGTGCAGACGCCGTGCGGCCCGGCGACGGCGCAGCTTCAGATCACTGCGCGGTAGACATCAGGCCGATAGCAGCGGCTGCGCACTTCGACAGGGTTGGGGGACGAAGCCCGTCGAAGTGATCTTCGCGCGTCGGATCGCGGGCAGACACTTTTCCGTCTCTCCAGATGTACCCTTACATCCATATGGCGCTGCACAAAACGCCGAAGGTCGATGTAGGCGGCGGTAGACCCGCGGACGGTCGGGCGAAGCCATATCCCCAGACGATGTACCTGTGGTCGGAGGCCAGCATGCGCGTCACGCATGCTCTGAATATTGATTCCCGGACCATGAGGATGCCGGAGGAACATCCTCACCACGACAGCAAACAGCTATCACTGCAGCACACACCTTCGTCGGGTGCGGATGTGCGACCAGGTACTCGTGGCTTAGCAGTATAGGAGAGTGAATATGTGGTTCCTTACCACCATGTCGTTTCCCGCTGTTTACATTTGCTACACGGTGTCAGCGCTCGTGCTGACGCTGACGCTGACGTTGACGTTTTCTATGAATGGTCTGGGAAAAAACCCTGCCGCGCGCACGCGCCGCAGGGTGGACGAGCGAAGCCGGGTGTCCCCAGTGAAAGGCGCTCGGAGGCTCAATCCGCATCAGGCGTACATGAGTTTGCCTCCTATCGCAAGTCCACGACCAGATCATCGAACGCTATACCGCCTCTGTTGTCCCAGACGATGGAGCGCGCCTTTCCACGGGCCTCAGGTCCGAGAAGGACGCATTCAATGGCGATTCGATTCATCGTTCAAGGTCGTAACGTCTCTGTCCGAGTGGATGGCACGCCTTCGCTGGACGAGCGCATCTGTGCGTCCAACGAACTGCTAGCCTACGCCGGGCATCGCTACCGGTTTCCACAAAACCGGAACCTGCGCGCCGGCAAGAAGCGATTTCGCGAAGAACGATTGCTCAATGTCGAGCGCGAACTGCAAAGCAACGACCTGCTCGGCGTAGAAGTTCTCCGCGTACCGCAATTCTCTGTTCTCGGCCCAGGATGGTTCTCGTGGTACCGGCCTGATTGGGAGTTGTTGAATTGGTGGGGCTCTGAGTACCGCGTTGAGATCATTGACGGTCGCGCGATGGAGCTCCCGATCGGCATCGACGGGCGGTACCGCGCATTTTTGACTGCGCCACACGTCAGGTGCCTCACGGGTTGGAGCCAGTCGAAGCTTGAAAAACACGCGTTCGAATGCCCAGGGCTCTTGAAAAAGCCGGGACAATTCGGCGTACCGTGGGCAGTCGAAACGGTGGAGTTTCTCAAGCATTTTGGCGATCCCAAATTCCCGTTCCTCCCGCCGCCGTGGCGCCCGCATGACACCTATCGGCGAGCCGCCTAGCTAGAGCTGCACATTCACCAAGCGCAGGGTCTGCGTCGATTTGACGCAGACCCTGCGTGCTCTCAACGGAGACCGATCAGTTCTCGAATCGAGATGTGCAGACAGGCGCGCTGCGCCCGCCGTGCGCGACATGGGAAGGACGACTGCCCGCCAGCCGAAATAACACGGTCATTCCCTAATACCCCGTCCTTCAGGAAGCGTATCTCTCTAAGGAGAAGGCAGCTTACGTCTTCGGAACCGTAAAGTCGTCCGTACGGGTGGACTTCACGTTTGTCGATCGCGGAGTAACGGGCGGTTAATCGACGACCAAGGGAAGCGGCGAGTGATGGAGCCGCGCTCCTTCAACGTGACCTGCTTTAGGTCCACTCATTAGAGAGCGCCGCCAGTGTCTCGACCGCGACCGGGAACGACTCGACCGTCTGAGCCAGAGCCGCGCGTAGCGAGTCGCGTCGCCGTGGCGTGGAGGTGAGGAGCAGAATCGTAGCGGGTGCACCTCTCGTCCAGGAACATAGGAAGCGGCCGAGTGCTCGAGTCTTCGGGACCAGCACTGCTGTCACTGGCTCAGTGCCCAAATCCACCTCGATCGCGAGAGCCGCCCCGGGATCACCATCACATGGTTTCCAAAGGCAGAGAAGGTCCGGCCAGACCGCGAGTGTACCGGCGAATAAACGCTGTATCGCCCACGCCGGCAAGAGTTCGTCCGGTGCGGGAACCCGGCGATACATAGCCAGTGCGGCATTTACGATCTCGATCGTGTGCTCGAAATCCTTAGCCGAGACCGGGCCGCTCGCCGGGAACAGATCGGCGGCCGCTGCATGGTTGCTATCCACGAGGAAGTCACGGCCCTTCTTCGTAAGCCAGCACACCTGGATCCCGTTGCCGTGTAGCCGCTCGACGCCGAGGTAGCCGCGCTCCGTCGCGCGGTCGAAAAAGCGCGTCACCATCGGCTCGGTCACAGCGCCGAAAAGCCAAGACTTCAGCTGCTGGCGCGTGAGCATGCGGAAACGACCAGCAAGGACGTACGCTTCGATGTCGCGGGGAAGGACGCGGTGCTTCTTCTGCGGTCTCGACATCGACTAGAGCACCTTGATCGTCACGCCGCATGAATCACAGTCGAAGCTGCGCGAGTTCTCGCCGCACGCCGTACAACGCATCCGGTTGCCGTACTCCGTCGTGCGGCACTTCGGGCAGGCGGCGAGGAGGTCGAGCGCGTTCATCTCGCCGCAGTGCGGGCAGTCGATGTAGCCCGTCCGCATGAGCTTCGCGCTGTTGTAGAACTTCACGGCGTTGCGGATGAACACGACGAGGTAGACGGGACTCGCGAGCACGTAAAGGAAGACGAGGCCGATCAGCCGTAGCGTCTTATCCATTGCCGCCCTCCTCGGGCTCAGCTTTGCCCCGCGCGCGGTTCAGGAGCGAGAAGAGGTCCGAAATCCCCCGCGTCGCCGCGCCGCCGCTCTGCGGCCCCTTTACCAGCTGCGAGGGGGTCGCGGTGGAGCCGCCGCCGTAGCTCGCGAACAGGTCCGCCTCCCACGTGGCGATCAGGTTCTCGGCGTCCTTCACCCGCACCATCGAGCGGCGCGCGATTTCACACTCGAAAGTCTCCACGAGGAGATCGCGCGGGTAGCGCTGCGTCGGGTCATTGAGGTCACGGGTGCGGAAGCGGACGGCGGGAACGCCCTTCTTCACGAGCACGGCGTGCTGCGTCGGCAACTTCGCCATCTCGCGCACGAACGTCTGCCGCTGCTCGGCCTCGCTCTTCCCGGCCGTGCGGCTCACGTGCGGGAAGAGCCACAGCGCCTCGTCCTTGCCGCACTCGAAGGAGAGCAGCCACTTCGAGTTCAGCACGAGCGCCGTGCAGGTCTCGCGCGGGATGGCGTTCGCCGGGTCTTGCGCGACGCAGACGATGGATAGCCCTTTCCAGCGGAGCGTCCGCGAAGCTTCCAGCAGGAAGTCGGCGACGACGGGCTGCTTCACGATGACGCCGACTTCTTCGACCAGCACCATCTCCGGAGTGATCTCGTCGCGCACGTTGGCGTCGTTCAGCACGTCGATTATGCGGTTGATCCCCATTGCCTTCGCGATCGCCGGGGAGCGCTGCGGCGTCGGGCCGAAGTTGCCGAGGAAGTCGGTCGCGCGGGCGTCGACGGGGGCGAGCGCCTGCACCATCGAAGGCGAGAGGCCGAAGCTGATGCGCGCCGGAGCCGACGAGAGGAGGATGTCGAATTGCCGGACGATGGCCGTGCGGGTCTGCGTCGGCAGCGTCGTCTCGATGTGCTCGATGGAGTCGCGCAGGCGCGCGTCAGTGATTCTTTGGCAGGATGATGCGCGCGCGAAACTCGGCATCGAGGAAGAAGGCGCGGACGAACTTCACGGTGATGCCGCACTGCATGTTGATCGCGGCCGAGTAGAGGAGGAACACGCCGTACTCCATGAGGTCGGAGTAGTCATGCCCGCTCATGTGCCGCGTCGCGGCGGCGCGCAGACCCGCGAGGAGCGGCGGCGACATGCCCTTGGGGATCGCGAAGAGGTTGAACGGCGTGAGGGCATCGGCCGTCACGTCAAAGACGCGGAAGCGCGCGGCGAACGCCTCGCGCTCCGGGGCCGGCAGGCCGAGATACTCGGCGGCGATATGCAGGGACTTGAGCAGGTACGTCTCGCCCTTCGGGTCGATGAGCTGCAACCGTCGCGTGCCGCCTGCCGACCAGCCGTTCGTGATGACGACGAGGCCGTAGCTCTTGCCCGCGCCGCTCGATCCCCACACCATCCCGTGCCGCCCGACCTCGCGCGGCGCGAGCCGCAGCTCGTCGCCGCTCGGCAGCCTGCCGAGGAGGAAGGTCTCGTCGCCGTCGAGCGCGGCGAGTGTCGCCTGTAGATCGGCGGCACTCCTGCCTTCCATCTCCGCCTGCATCGCGGCCGTGTTCCTCCGCGCCCGCTCGTACGCGCGACTCGGGTCGCCGAAGAGCCAATCGGTTTTCATCGCCATGCCGATCAGTCCTCGTGCTCGTCGTCATCGGTGAAGCCGAACGGGCTACGGCGTGGGTTCGCGTCCATCGTGAAGGGGCGCTTGCCGCCCCCGCGGTTGAAGAAGGTCTCCCACGGGTCGTGCGGCTTCGCCTTCGCGGCGAAGCGGCTCCGCAGCTTCAAGACACCGTAGGCGACGAAGGCGGAGGTGATGACGGCGGCGATGCAACCGAAGCCAGAGAGGAGGTTGTGAGCGGGTGCAGCCGCCGCAGGCGTTCCCGTGGCTGTCCCGTCCGTCGCGGACGGCGTGTAGGCGACGCCAATGATGAGCGAGGGCAGGAAGGCGAGGATGAAGCAGACGCCAGCCCAGCGGCGGAGCATCGCGCCACTTTCGGTTTTCGAGAGCGGCAGGCTGAGCACGAAGAGCGCGCACGCTGTCGCGATGAGAAGCCGGATGATTTCACCGTACATGGGTCACGTTGCCCTCGGAGACGAACGGGCGGGCCGCGAGGCCCGCCCGTTCGCAGTTCGACTGTCGCGCGCGACCGGCTACTCGTCGTGGGGGCCGTCGCCGTTGTCCCTGTGCTTGTTGAGGTACGGGAAGTGGCGGCGCAGGAGTTCGGCTACCTCGTTGTCGAACGGCCCGGCCTCCACGTAGGCGTACGTGCTGTTGTGCTTCTTCCAGTGGTGGACGTACGGGATGAAGAGGAGTTGGAGCTTCTTGAGGCGCTTCCGCACGAGGCGGTGGTCGGCGGCGAGCTGGTTGCTGAGCCGTGTGTGTTTCGTGTTGAAGAGGTAGTACGTCTTGGCGTCGTGCGCGAGCTTGCCGCCGAAGAGGACGAGCACGTGCGCCGCGAAACTGATGATGGCGAGAATCGCGAGCATGATGATCGGCGCGGAGTCGTCGGCGACGACCTGCACCGACGTCGCCGTGTACACCGCGGTCAGCGGCATCACGAGCGCCATCACGCAGCCGAGCGCCGCCCACACGAAGTAGCTGCCCGAGTGTTTACCATTCATAAGCCGGTGCCTCCTGCTCGTCGCGCGCGTCATGGGCCTCGGTCATCTTGATCGCGCACAGCACCTCGATGCCTAGGAAGGCGAGCGGGATGCCGTACTTGCCGACGAAGACGAGAATCGGGTTGCCGGTGATGAGGCTCACCGCGTACTCCGCCGTCGCGCCGAACAGCAGCACGTCGAGGCAGTACACGCACACGAGCCCGAATAGGTAAACGTAGAACTTCGTGACGACGCTGCCGTGGACCTTGACGAACTCCGGGGTGGCTTCCTCATGCGTCTTGATCTCGGCGATTTTCGTGATCACGCGGCCCTCGGCGTCGAGCACGTCGTGACCCTTCGTGTTGATGGCCTTGGCCTGCGCGATGAGCGCCTGGCGGCTGGCCTCCTCATGCGCCGGGCTTCCGCTACGCTGCATGCTGCCGTTGAGCGTGGAATTAGCGCGCATTCGCACCTCCGTCACCCGTGAGGTAGCGGATCGCAGCGGCGGTGGACTCGAAACGCAGCGCGGGCGGGTTGAGCTTCGCGAGCGCGCCGAGCGAGCCGACGCCGTTCACGATTGCCACCGGCGCGTGCGAGCGCAGCGTCGGCGTCTCCTTCGCCGTGGCGTTGTGGAGGACGTCGGTGATGAGAATGATGGCGGTGTCGGCGTGCGTGAAGGACGACGGCTCGGCGAGCATGAGGTCTCCACGCTCGACGGCCGTCGTGAGGTCGGTGGAGCCCGCGGTCGCGGGTGCTGCGAGGAGCGGCGTGAGCAGGGCGATGAAGGCGTTGATGCGCGCGTTCGCATTCGCCTCCCACGCCCGCCGCTTCGCCTCGTACTTCTTCCGCTCCGTGTCGTAGCGCTTCTGGTTGGCCGCGTTGACGAAGACGTTGCCGCCGTTCGTCGGCGGTGGGAGCGCGGGCGGGTCTGGCGGCGCCGGGATGTAGCAGCGGATGAGCGGCTGGTCGGAGTCCTCGCGGATGAAGCCGAAGCCAACTTCGCCGCCCGAGACGCGCAGGCGGTCGAAGACCGGGGTGAAGTCTTCAAGCGAGGCGGAGACTCGCGCGGCATGGCGCGAGTAGGTGATGTCGTGCAGGACTGCCCCGCGGAACGGAGGCGGCACCGCGACGACGGCGGCCGGGGGTTTGTTGGTGGACCGCGTCCCCGCCGTCGGCGAGGCGGTGTACGCCAAGACCGCGATGAGGACGGCCGCACCGAGTGACGCGAGTTTCATTTACTACCTCCTGTGTGTGTGCTCGATGGCACCTCGGCAAGTGTCCGGGCCAAAGCGGAGAAGGAGGCGTACTCGATCGAAGTGGAAGATCAAGGGCGTTAGATGGCCGCTGAACGCCGCAAGGAAGTGAGCGGTGATCCTCACAGCAACGGTGGTGGCGTTCAGCACAACATCGCGATCGTGCCGACTCTGAGAACGTCGGCGTCGAAGTGGATGGAACTCCCAGTCGGAGAACGCGCTGAACGTGGTGCGTAAAAGCACCCCCTCCTGTTCGACAGGAGGGGGTAGTCGGACAAGCTCTCGGTTATGGCAACACGCGCCGAGCGACGAATAGCCCACGAACGGTAATGCCGGCGAAGCGACCAGCGAGCACGCTCTTCGCGGCTACGAAATGCGCGCCCGTCGTGAGAACGTCATCGACAAGCGCGATCGTGGTGGGTGCGGGATCGGCGAGCGATTCGTCCACGACGAAGTTCGCCACGAGCTGCGCGATGGTCGGACGCGAGGCGGTCAGGTGCGCGGCAGGCATGCTCTCGGCGCAGAGGAGGAGCTCGCGGATGTCGAGCTGGCCCTCAACATCGACCACGCGCAGCACCTGGAGCATGCGGTCGTCGTAGAGCGGATCGCTCTTCGCCTTTGAGGGCGGCATGGGAACGAGGGTGACGCGGCGGAGCGCCGAGAGGTTCACGGAGTCGCGGAACTCACGGGCGACCTGCTCAATCGCACGCTCCTTGTAGCGCCACTCCGGTTTTCCGCGCCGGTCGGGCGGCTTCTTCAGGTTCAGGATGAGGTGATTCGTCTCGCTGCCGGCGTAGCCGCGGCCGGCCGTGTACTCCCGGAGGAAGTAGCACTGATCGGCGGCGGTGAGGTGTGGGTAGAGCGGACGGAGGAGGTCATCGACCGCGGTGAACACCCCGGAGGGCCTCCAAGACCTCGGCGTGATCACGGACGCGGATCGCACCATGCTGCTCGACGAACGCATGCGGCCAGCGGACCGCGGGGTCGCGGAAGCAGCGATCGAGCAGGAAGAGCGGGCGGCCCTGTTCGACTGCGGCGCGCGCGAGGATACGAGCGCCCGACATCTCGCCGGCTTCGACGATGATGCTCGCCTGCGCGAGCGTGGACATCGTGACGTTCCGTTCGCGGAAGAACGCGCGGTTCTGCATCCAGGCTTGCTGGTAGTAGCGAAGCACCGGGACTTGGCTCACCACGAGGAAATCGCGCGCGATGCGCGCGTGCAGGTCCGCGTTCGAGCGCGGGTACGTCTCAGAGATGGGTGTCCCGATCACCGCGATGGTGCGGCCGGAGGCGTCGAGCGCGGAGGTGTGCGCCTGCGTGTCGATCCCCTGCGCAAGACCGGAGACGATGGTCCAATCCTCGGCGACGAGCGCGCGCACGAGAGCGTCCGTTTCAGCGAGCGCGTCGGGGGACGCCTTGCGCGTCCCGACGACGGCGACGGCCGGGGTCTCGACGAAGTTCCACGTGCCGAGCGAGTAGAGCAGCTCGAGCGGGTGGCGCGCATCGCGGAGCGCCTGCGGGTACTCGCAGCTTTGGCGGAACTGCACGCCGAAGTGCGGGACGCCGCGGGAAGCGAGGATGCTCCGCACCTCGGCGGCGGTGGCATCCGCGATGTCCTGTGGGACGAAGTCGGAGGGGAGCTTGTCCGGGTGCGCGCGGAACTTGTTCGCGAGTGTCTTGAAGGTTGCTCCCGGCTGCGCCCACAGCCACTCGTATGCGCCGATCTCGCGGAGCGGCGACATGCCGCGGATGAAATCCTCGGCGTCATGGAAGGCGAGCGCGGTCTGCTGCATGAGAAGCCTCCCGGGATTGTAGCGCGCGGGTGGGCGGCGGGTGTCCGGTCTACAGATAGAAGAACGCGCCGCCCGCATCCGCCAACGAAGGGGGCGATTGCAATACGAGGAGGAGAGATTACCCCTCCAGTTGTAGAACCGGAGGGGCGACGGGACAGGCTGTAGGTGCATCATGCAGTGATCCTTTCGGTCTGGGTAAAGGTCATCGCGACTCCGAGCCGTCGCCGTGGCGGCGGTTCAAGACGTCTCGAACCGCGACGAGCACGCGCGCATCCGGGCGTGCGTACCTGGCGGTGGTCGACGGGTCCGTGTGCCCCATGACCTTGCTGATAATGGCGAGAGAGAGCCCCTCCGACGCTAGGGAGGAGCCGTAGGTGTGTCGCAGGTCGTGGAACCGAACCGTGCGCGTGATGCGGGCGAGCTCCTTGGCGATCGCGAACGTTCTCCGGATGCGCGTGACGGAGAGCGGCGCGCCCGCTTCATCGACGAAGACACACTCGCCGACGACGGGCCGTGCGCGGCATTCGCGGAGCGATGCCTCGCACGCTGCGCTGATCGGGACGACGACCTCGCGCGCGG
>DASVRB010000310.1:0-5090 GCA_036388835.1 Thermoanaerobaculia bacterium
ACCCAGGTCCCTCGCTACGCTCGGGATGACAGAAGAAAGAGAACCCGCTCACCCACGCCGGTTTTTCAATTTTCAATTTCCAATTTTCAATTTCCCTTCAAGCCCCCGGCTCGGCGATCTCGTCGTCAACATTCCTCGCCAGGAGCGTGATCGCCTCGCGGTAGCCGTGGAGCGTGCCGACGTCGACGTAGGCGGTGCCGGCGCGGACGGCGCGGGCTTTGCCGCCGCGGGCGAGCCATTCGTTCACGACCGTGCCGATGTAGTGATCGGTGCTGCCGCGCTCGAGCCAGACTTCGCGCAGTTCGGCGAGGACGCGTGCGCGGAGCTTGAACGCGCCCCAGATCCAGTGCGAGCGGGCGCCGGGGGTCTTCACCTGCACCTCGAGCACCTGATCGTTCTCGTCCATCACCACGGCGTCGAAAAATTCGGGGCGCTCGACCGGGAAACAGAGAAAGGAGAGATCGTCGTCGCCGAGAGCATCGAAGCCGGTCTCGGGAAACCAGACCGTGTCCGGCAGGCCGACCAGCACGAACTCATCGGGAGGGATGAACGGCAGCGCGTGGAACAGCGCATCGCACAGGCCGTTCGGCTGCTGCTGCACGGCGTAACAGATCGACGCCTCCCCGATCCCGCCGCCAAAGTAAGAGACGATGTCCGATTTGCCGGGCGAGATCACGAAACAGATCCGCGTCGCCCCGGCGATGCACATCCGGTCGAGCAGATACTCCGTCACCGCCCGCGGCCGCTCCGCCCCTCCCTCGAATCGCGACCCGACCGGAAGGAGCTCTTTCGAAAACGCAAGCGGCTGGATGCGGCTGCCGATGCCTGCTGCTGGAACGATGCCCCACATTTTGTTTGCAACCTCCGGTGCGGTAGCGGTTGTTTGTTGTGCGCTGGTCGCTGATTGTGGTCGGTTGTCGGTTGTCGGTTGTCTGCGGTGGATCGTCGAACGGAACGGCCCCGTCACTGAACCGACAACTGACAACCGACAACTGACAACCGAGAGCGTCAGCCGTCAAACACCCCAATCATCTCCCTCGCCCTCACCTCACTCGTGTGCTCCGCCATCACTCGTTTGCGGGCGGCGGCGCCAATTTTTGCGAGCTCCGTCGGCGGGATGTTCATCGCTTCGATCGCTTCCTCGGTCGAGTGGGCGAGGAGGATTTCGCGGCCGGGCTCGAAGAAGGTGTCGAGGCCGTCGAAGGTGTCGCTGAGGACGGGGGTGCCGCAGGCGGCGGCTTCGAACAGACGCCCCGAGGGGCAGTAGCCGCGGGCGGCCATCGCGCCGCGGGTGACGTTGAGGGTCAGGGTCGACGAGCAGTAGAACGCCGGATGCTCGGGCGGCGCGACGTGATTGAAGAAGTAGATGTTGTCGGTCCAGGGGAACTCGCGCGGATACATCGAGCCGCCGAGGACGAAACGCTTCTCCGGCAGTGAGCGGGCGGCGCCGACGAAGAGACGCTCGACCCCTTCCTGCCGATCGGCGGCGTACGTGCCGAGGTACGAGAGGTCGGATTGGTAGTACGGCAGCGGCGCGACGGGATGATGCGCGTTGGCATCGACCGAGCCGTAGAGCGGCACGGCCCGTTTCGCGCCGAGGCGCGTGCGCAGCTCGTCGAGAGCGCGGCCGCCGGTGAAACTGAGCACGAGATCGAAGCGGGCGAAGCCGTCGTGCGGAACGTAGTCGACCTCTTCGCCGCGATCGAGTCGATCGAGCGTGATCGGCGTATCGAGATCGTAGAAAACGTGCAGCAGATGCGGCTTCGACGCGATGAGATCGGTCGCCGCACGCGCGTCGGGACAGTACGACGTGACAAGGGCCACGTCCGCGCCGGCGAGTGCCGACTCGGCGAGAGGCAGCGCCTCCGACCAGTCGCGATACAACACGAGGTCGTACCCGGCGCCCTCGTGAAGGTCGCGCGCGGCCGCGTAGTACGGCACATCGCGCTCGAAGAAAACCGCCTCGTGCCCTTCGGATGTCAGCGAGCGGAGAAGAGCGCGCCAGAGAGTGGCGTGCCCGTTCCCCCAGGAAGAGCTGACGGTCAGCCCGAAAATGACGATCTTCTTCTTCGCCTTCACTCGTCCTCTCCCCGTCGCATCCGCGACGCGGGCGGGGCCGGGTTGCAGATCGTGCAAGTCACGAGCCGGTCGCGTTGCGCTGAACCGAGGGCGCGGAGGCGCTTAGGCGCTTAGGCGCTTGGGTGCCGCGTCGCGATCCGTTCACTCTCATCAACATCAAGCCCGAGGAAGTACACGTGCCCACGCGAAGCACACGTTAGTACCATTACCCCACCCAAGCGCCTCCGCGCCTACGCGCCTAAGCGCCTCCGCTTGAAAATGAAAACCAACGCCGCCCGCCTCCTCGACTCCCTCGGCATCTCTTACGAGTTGCGCGAGTACGAGGTCGATCCGGACGATCTGGCGGCGGAGAGTGTGGCGGCGAAGATCGGGTTGCCGGCGGAGCAGGTGTTCAAGACGCTGGTGGCGCGCGGCGATAAGCATGGGATCTGTTTCGCCGTGGTGCCGGGCGATCAGCAGCTCGATCTGAAGGCGCTCGCACAGCTCACCGGCGACAAGAAAATCGACACCGTCGCGTTGAAAGAAGTGCAGCCGCTCACCGGCTACATCCGCGGCGGCGTGACCGCGCTCGCGGCGAAGAAAAATTACCCCGTGTTTGCGGACGAGACGCTGGAGCTGTTCGACGTGATCTCGGTCTCGTCCGGTTTGCGTGGCGTGCAAATTCTCATTTCGCCGGCCGATTACATTCGTGCAACGGAAGCGAAACTGGGCGGCATCGCAAAAGACAAATAGGTACGGCCCGTGCTGACTGCGGCACCATGAAGTCCGCCGCGATTCTCGCCCTCTCCCTTTTGCTCGTCCCGCAAGTCGAAGCGCAGCGCTCCACGGAAGAAGAGACGGTCATCCGCGTCGCGCGCCTCGCCACACCGGCCGTGGTCGGCATCAGCCGCAACGGCGGATCGGGCTCGGGCGTGATCGTCCGCGCGGATGGCGTGATCATCACGAACGCGCACGTGGTCGGCAACGCGCGCACCGTCGAAGTGACGACCGCCGATGGCCGCACGCTCGTCGGCACCGTGGTCGGCCGCGACCCGGACGTCGACACGGCGATCGTGCGCGTGAACGCCACGAATCTTCCCGCCGCACCGCTCGGCGATTCGGATCGTCTCGAGGTCGGACAGATCGCGGTGGCGATCGGCAATCCGCTTGGACTCGAGCGCACAGTGACGCGCGGCGTGGTCTCGGCGACGAATCGCGATCCGCGCGGCATCGGCATCGCCGCCGGTTTGATTCAGACGGACGCCGCGATCAATCCCGGCAATTCGGGCGGCCCGCTGCTCGACTCGTCAGGCCGCGTGATCGGCATCAACACTGCCATTCTCGCCGGCACGACCGGCCTCGGCTTCGCGATTCCGATCAACGTCGCCACCGACGTCATGCAGCAGATCCTCGCGACCGGCCGCGTGCGCCGTGTCTATCTCGGCGTGGCCGGACGCGAGATCACGCCCGACATCGCGCGCTACTTTCAGTTGCCGGTCGAAGAAGGCGTAGTCGTCGTTCGCCTCGCCCGCAACTCCCCCGCCGCCCGCGCCGGAATCCTCGCCGAAGACTTCATCGTAGCGATCGACGGCAACGCAATCCGCGATGAAGCCGACCTCCTCCGCCAACTCCGCGCCCACCGCCCCGGCGACACCATCCGCGTCGACATCGTCCGCGGCACCCGCCGCATGACCTTGCCGGTGACGCTTGGGGAGAATTTGAATCGGTAGCTTTGCTTGCGCGGCGCGGTGCGCCGCGCAAGGTTGTCGGTTGTCAGTTGTCTGTGGTTTTTCGCCTGGACGCCACTTCGCACAACTAACAAACTCTTACTTGTCGCGCGAGCGGCGCGTGTGGCGCTCGTTACGCGCGCGCCAATGGCGATACGCCACAGACAACCGACAACTGACAACCGACAACCGCGAGCGCAGCGCGCGCTCAAGCGGTGGGTATCGTGAACGTAAACACCGCCCCGCCGCCGGGGGCGTTTTCGGCCCACACTTCGCCGCCGTGCGCTTCGATGATGCCGCGCACGATGGCCAGGCCGAGGCCGGCGCCCATGTGGGCTGTCTTCTTCGCTTGCCAGTACGGGGTGAAGACCTTTTTCAGGTCGGCTTCGGGGATTCCGGGGCCGGTATCGCGGACGACGAAGCGGACGAATCGGCCCTCCGTCTGCGCCTGAATCGTGATCACGCCGCGCTCGGGCGTGAACTTCATCGCGTTTCCGATCAGGTTTCCGAACACCTGCACGAGACGGCCGCTGTCGCCGCAGATCTGCGGAAGCGGCGACGGGCACTCACAGACGATGCGCTGATGTTTGCGTTGCGCGATCCGCTCGTTCGATTCGCACATCTCGCGCAGGATCGGGCCCGGATCGACGGTCTCGCGCGCGACCGTCAGCTTGCCGGTCTCGAGACGCGCCACGTCGAGCAGATCCTGAATCAGCCGCTCCATCTGCCGCGCCGAGGAACGGATCGTCTCGATGAGCTCCGGCTGCTCTTCCGGAGCGACGTCGACGAGCAGGTCGGCGCTCAGCGCGATCTTCGTCAGCGGATTGCGCAGGTCGTGCGACACGATGCCGAGCGTCTCATCGCGCACCCGCACCGCGGCCTCCGCTTTCTCTTTCGCCTCGCGCTCCTGCTCCATCAATCGCACGCGCCGCAGTGCGAGCGACGTGAGGTCGCCGAGCGTCCGCGCGCGGATGATGTCGCCGTCGCGGAAGTGCCGCCCCGACGCGCGGCTGTTGAGCAGCACCAGCGCGCCGAGCGGCTCGCGATCGGCGTTCAGCGGCGTCACCAGCACCTCGCAATCGGCGCAGGTGTCGAGGAGATACGGCGCCATGTTCTTGCCGAACATCTTCATGTCGGCGAGCACCACCGGCCGATTGTTCTGCACGATCTCGTCGGTCATCGAGCCGGGAAATTCGACGCGCAATCCGCGCGGCGGCGCGCCGCGTCCGGCGGCGGCAACGACTTCCACTTCGACCGAGTGCCCGCTGCGGATGATGCGCTCGACGTACACGCCGTCCGCACGCG
>DASVRB010000311.1:0-10672 GCA_036388835.1 Thermoanaerobaculia bacterium
GTTCAGTGTAACGGCATGACGAAATATGACAAAGAGCTCGACACGCGTACCGACGATTTCGACGAGGCCATCGAGCCGCTCGAGCGCGAAGCACCGACAGACGACGAGCAGAAAGAGGAGGAGGAATAGCTCGCTGCGCTCGCGTTCTCGGTTGTCTGTGGGGCTCGCTGCGCTCGCGTTGTCGGTTGTCAGTTGTCGGTTGTCTGTGGGGCTTCGGCTTGCGGTAGAGGGCATTGTGGAGTATCAGTTATTCGGTCATTCGCGATTTGCGTCGTTCCATCTCTCGCAGCACACGTAAGCGGACGACCAAACACCGCAGACAACCGACAACCGACCACAACCAACAATCCGACAACTGACAACCGACAACACACACACACATGCGCTACCTCTTCGCGATGCTCACCCTCCTCTCCTCGCTCACCGCGACGGCGGCGCCGCAGTTGCTGACGATTGCGCCTCGCGTTGGCTTCACATACGGCGTCACGCGCGTGGAGCTTCGCGGCAGCGGCTTTACCGACTCGTTCAATCGTTGTGAGGGGCTGCCGGCGGATCGCTGTCCGGTGAAGGTGTTCTTCGGCGATCAGCAGGCTGCAATCCTTTATGCGTTGCCGGAGCAGATCATTGCGCTCGCGCCGCCGCAGGCGGACGGACGTGCGGTCACGGTTCGCGTCCAGACGGAGTCGAACGAGGTCGCGACCAGCCCGCTGCTCTTCGTGTACGACGACGACGCGAAACCGGCCGGCAATTACCGGCAGTACCTCGTGCCGCTCGCCATCAGCAGTCCGGCCGGCGCGCACGGCTCGATCTGGCGCACGGAGCTGATGGTGCACAACGGCAGCCCCAATCCACTACTGATGTACGCGCGGTTCTGCAACCTCATGCCGTCCATCGAGCCGTGCGACCGGCTGCACGTGGCGCCGGTGCGTTCGGAGCTTTTCTCCGTCTCGCCGTGGGCGCGTGGCGACGGTGCCTTCATTTACGTTCCCGAGCCGCTCGCGCCGCACGTCGACTTCAAGCTCTTCGCGCGCGACATCTCACGCGAAGCGGAAGCATGGGGAACGGAGATCCCGGTCGTGCGCGTGGCCAATGAATTCGACGGATCGATCCGTCTCCTCGACGTGCCGGTCGATCCTCGCTTCCGCGCGAATCTGCGCGTGTATGGCAACAGCGATTTCGAGAGCCGCGTCCGCATCGCGGTCTATGCACATCCCGGGAACACGCTGCTGCAGGAGCGCGAAGTGCTCCTCGTCGGCATCGACTCGGGATCGGCGCCCAACGAGCCCGACATTCCGTCGACGCCCGACATGCCGTTCTCGCCGGCGTATGCGCAGCTCGATCCACTCACCGACGTCGTCCGCGCATCGGGTCATACGCGCGTCCGCATCGAGGTCGAGTCGCTGCCGCCGCTGTTTTCGAATCCGCCGTTCTCGCGCCCGATCTGGGCATTCGTGTCGCTGACCAACAACGTCACCCAGCAGGTCACGACCGTCACGCCGCATCGCCGCTGACGGCAGCGGAATCCCTCATGCAGTGAGCATGAGGCTCTCGCTCGTGCTGATGACGCTCTTCGCCGCCGCCTGTTCTTCGACACTGCCGACGGCGCCGGCGAAGAGCGTTGCGTTTCCGATCGCCGCGCCCGAATTCACGAACATCGTCGACGTCAGCGAGGTCTGGCGCGATGAGCGTCGCGGCCGCGATGTGCCGGTGAAGATTTACGCCGCTGCCGATGCGCGCGCACCGCTGCCGGTGGTCGTCTTCTCGCACGGCATCGGTGAGAACCGCGATTCGTACGAATGGCTCGGCCGCGCGCTCGCGCAACACGGATTTCTCACCGTGCACGTCACCCACGCCGGCACCGATCGGGCCGTGCTCGATCGCGGCTATCTGCATCTCTACCGTGCCGTGAAGCAGCCGGAGAACTGGATCAACCGCCCGCTCGACGTGACGTTCGTGCTCGACCGCCTCGCCTCACGCGCCGATGCCGACATGACGCGCGTGGCCGCGGTCGGACATTCAGCCGGCGCGTTCACCGCGTTCGCGCTGGCGGGTCTGCGCACGGCCGACGGCAAGACGTTGCGCGACTCTCGCGTGAAGGTTGCGATTCCGATGTCGATGCCGCGCCTCGGCGATGTGGTGCCGCCGAACGGCTACGACGCAATCGAGATTCCGGTGCTCAACATGACCGGCACGCGCGACACGAGCCTCATCTATCGCACGTTCCCGCGGCACCGCCGCATTCCGTTCGAACAGTCGCGCGCGCCGCGGCAATATCTCGTTACGCTCGAAGGTGCGACGCACAACTCATTCGTGCTCGAAGACGCGCGCCGCGACGCGATCGTCGCGCTCACGGTTGCGTTTCTGCGCGCCCATCTCCGCGATGACGCGAGCGCGCGGAGGTGGTTCGACGAAGCGGGTCGCGCAGAGATCGCCAAGGTCGGGATTTACATCGAGCGCAAAAACGACGCTGCACGCTAACATGTGCATCCATGGATCACGCCGTTGCCCTGGTTCAGGCGTACCTTCAACTCAACGGGTACTTCACTTCTGCCGAATATCCGATCATCGCCGGCACCGCCCGCAGCGGCTTCCGGACGATCACCGACATCGACATTCTCGCCTTCCGTTTCCCCTCGGGGCAGCCGCTCGCGACGCAGGAGAGAAAGGGGCCGACCAGTCTCGACGTGACGATGCTCGATCCCGGTCTCGCCGTTCCTGACGGCTCGGTCGACATGATCATCGGCGAGGTCAAAGAAGGCCGCGTCGGCATCAACACCGGCATCCGCGACCCCGAGGTGTTGAAGACCGTCGTCAACCGCTTCGGGGAAGTTGGTGATCCCGATGCCGTCGTGGAGGCACTCCTGCGAGCAGGAAGCGCGGAGCTCCCTCCTTCCTTCTCCGTGCGGCTGATCGCATTCGGCTCGTTTCCTCCCGGTTCCGCGGTGCCGCCGTGCCGCATCATCAGCCTCGGGCACGTGCTCGCGTTCCTGCAGGCGTACGTGCGCAAGCACTGGCACATGCTGCGTCACCTGCAGTTCAAGGATCCGGCATTCGGCTTCCTCATGACGCTCGAGAAAGCGCGTCGCGGCGGCGCCGGACGGCGCGGCGAACAGGGCGTGGAGGTCGTGCCGCCGGAACAGCAGGAGGCGCCGACGAACGGCCGCCGTCGCGGTGAGATTCTCGACGCGCCGGTTGTGACCACCGACGCACGCGGCGGGCCGCCGCGCAGAAGGCGCTGAAGCGCTACCCCATTGACGACCAGCTGCTCGAGGCGCGTCGCACGTCGTGCGGAAGCGCGCGCGAAACGGTCGCGGCGATCGCGATGAGCGACTGCTGCTCCGACTCCGTGAACGGCCGCGGCTCGCGAAAACTCCAGCCGACCGCGCCGAACGCCTGGTCGCCGTCGAGCAGCGGAATCGTTGCGAGCGCGCGGCTCGCGTTCTTCTGCCACACCGGCACGAGCATCGGATACTCCGCCGACGCGAGCGTCAGCGATGCGAGCCACACCGGCCGCGCGTGGCGGATCGCGACGCACAGCGGGAACGGCGCGTCGATCGAGATCGGGAGAAACGCGTCGATCGAGCCTTGCGCGTACCCGTACGAAAGCACCGGAACGACCTCGCCGTTGTTGTGCCGGACGATCACGCCCGCTTTCGCGCCCGCTGCCACGGAACGGCGCGTGAAGACCTCGGCCGGCGAACCGCTGGTGCGGGTCTCGGTCGCGAGGATCGAACGCGCAATCTCGACGAGCGCCGTCAATTCGAACGGCTTGTTGACGACGCGGACGCTCGGCCACTGCGCGTGAATCGCCGCCACTTCCGCCGGCGTCGCCGACGAGAGGACGAGCGCGCGGTCGAGCATCGAGGCGCGGTAGGTCTCGATCCAGGTCAACAGAGTGACCGCGCTCCATGAAACCGGTGTCTGCTCGCAGATCACGAAGTCGTATTCGACATGCTCGAGCAGAAGCAGTGCTTCGGCAGCGGTCGCGATGACGTCGACGCGCAATTCGAGGCGGCTCAGGAGCGCGCCGAGGAGCTTGCGCGTTCCTTGATCGCCTTCGATAACCAGGACCAGAGGTTTCATCGGCCGTTGAGGATAACAGGCGGACCGACGCGTCGACGTAAATTATTTGCTATTCATCCGCACTTCCACGCGCTGCCCGAGCTTCAGCGGGGTGGCCTCGGCGAACGCGACCTTCACGAGCAGGACGCGCGTGTCGATCGGCTTGGCCGGATCCTGGGGATTGAGCCGGCGGTTGACGACCGAGTCGGGGATCTCTTCGATGGTGCCGCGCCAGGTGCGGCCGAATCCTTCCGCCGTCAGCTCGACAGGTGCGCCGAGGTGCACGCGCGCCGTATCGAACTCGTCGATCTCCGCTTCGACGCGCGTTTTCTTCAGGTCGGCGATGGTGATGATCGCCTCGCCGCCGTCCACCGTTTCGCCGGCGTGTACGTGACGCGTGATGACCACACCGTCGATCGGCGCGGTGATGACGGTTTTCTCGACGAGTGCTTTGAGTCTGCGCACCTCGGCGGCCGCGGATGCGATGCGTGCGCGTGCGGAATCGAGATCGCGCTCCGCTTTGTCCCACGCCTGCTTCGAGCCGACGTCTTCCTGAAAGAGATGGCGCGCGCGCTCGACTTCGGCCGCGAACAGCCGCACGTCCGCTTCCGCTTCACCGACTCGCGCACGCGCAACGGAGAGCGCGGCACGCGTGTCGTCGGCGCGAATGACCGCGATGACCTGTCCCGCGCGAACGCTCTCTTTTTCTTCGACTGCAAGCCGTTCGATCGTGCCGGCGACGTCGGTGCCGACCGTCACTTCTGCACCGGGATAGGTGACGACGCGGCCTTCCGCGACGACGGTCGCTGCTGCAGATGCCGCAGCGGCAGCGGCGAGCGGTTTGGCCGGTTTGTTGGGGCGATTCGCGCTCACCTGCACGACGGTGGCAATGACGAGCAGTGCGCCGAGGAGGGGATAAAGGATGCGGTTCATACGAGCTCTCCGTCCTGAATTTTCACGACGCGGTCTGCGATCGTGCGTACTTTGGGGTCGTGGGTGACGATGACCAGCGCGCGGTTCTCTTGCTTGGCGAGCGCGCGAAACATTTCGAGGACTTGCGTGCCGACGGTGGAGTCGAGATTCGCGGTCGGCTCGTCGGCGAGCAGAATCGGCGCATTGCCGGCCAGCGCACGCGCAATCGCGACGCGCTGTTTCTGTCCGCCGCTCAATTCGCGCGGCAGGAAATGCTGCCGGTCACCGAGGCCGACGGCGTTGATGACGCGCTCCGCTTCGATGCGCGCGTCGCGCCCTTTCACACGCTTCACATTGAGCGCGTATTCGACGTTCTCGAGCGCGGTGAGTGAAGGAAAGAGATTGAACTGCTGGAACACGAACCCGAGCGACTTGCGCCGCACCGCCGCGAGGTTCTTTTCCAGCACCTGCGTCCCTTCGATGAACACATCGCCATTCGACGGCGTGAGGATGCAGCCGAGAATCGAGAGGAACGTCGTCTTCCCCGAGCCGGACGGCCCTTCGAGCGAAACGATCTCTCCACGCTCGACATCGAAGTCGATCCCTTTGAGCACAGTGACGGTCTCGCGCCCTTCCTGAAAGTGCTTGGAGACACGTCGGGCAGTGAGTACGGACATGGGGTCTCCTTTGTTGAGTTCCTCGGAGTTCCTCGGAGTGCCTCGGAGTTCCTCGGGGGTTGCCTGATCCCTCCGAGGAACTCCGAGGAACCGACGCACTCCGAGGAACTAAGAAGCTAAGTCCTGAACACCAGCGCCGGATCGATCGACGCGACCTTCCGGAATGACACCAGTGCGGCGCCGAGGCAGAGGGCTACGGCTCCGATGAGGACGGCGATGTACAGCTCCGTGGGGATGATCAGTTTCAGGTCGATTTTCGCCATCACCGGTTTGAGCGCGAACGCCTGCAGTGCGCCGAGCGCGAATCCGGCGATGGCGGCGATGGTGGCCTGCTTGCCGAGGATCAGATAAATGTCGCGATTGCCGCCGCCGATCGCTTTCACCGTGCCGAACTCGCGGATGTGCTCCATCGTCGACGTGTACAGCGTCTGCGCGACGACCACAATCCCGACCAGACAGCCGAGGAAAACCGTGATGTACATGTTCAATCCGAGGCCGGTCGATTCGATCCAGTACGAGCGCGAGCGCTTCGCCCACTCGTCGGTCGTGAACACATCGTTGTACGGCAGGCGGCGCTGCAGCTCCTTGCGCACCACCTCCGCGTTGGCACCCGGCGCGAGCTTCACCAGGATGTACGTCGTCTTGCCGCGCATCGTGTCTTCATTGAGGCTCTGCGCGAGGCGGTAATCCATGAACGTGAGCGGCGTCGTCGTGAACGACTTCGCGTCGACCGTGCGGCCGATGATCTTGAGACGGCGGCCCAGCACCTCGCGGTAATCGTTGACCGCGAAATCGCCCCACCGCTTCTTCGCCGAGTCGTCGAGCACCATGTACGGACCGCGGCGAAGATCGGTGAGGTTTCCTTCGACCACGTTCTGCGGAAAGTTCCACCGTTCGAAATTCTCGAGCGCGTACACCTCGGTGCCTTCGACCGCGCCGGTCGGCAGGTTCACATTCATGAACCAGACGATCAGGTTGTCCGCGTGCGCCACGCCCGGCGTCGAGCGCACCCGCTTGATGTACGTGTCGGGGAAGGTGTGCGCAAAGTCGACGTTCGGCGTGTTGTGCGACGTCACCCAGAGATCGGCGTCGATCTGATCGATGGTCAGCGAGGCGTTCGACATCAGGCCGAGAAACAGCCCGACCTGCACGAAGACGAGCGTGACGGCGAATGCGACACCCGACACCGTGATGAAGAAACGGAGCTTGTCGTGAAGAAGGGACTTCGTTGCGAGATCGACGGCCATCGCTTACTCCTTCAGCAGCCCGCGCAGAATCATTTCGATCGTGGTCTGCGCGCGCGCCGCGAACGGACGCCACGCCACCCAGTCGTCGGTGCACTTGGCAATCTCGAGCGACACCACGCCGTGCACGGCCGACCAGATCACCTGCACGGCCAGCTCGACGTCGGTCAGCTCGTCGCGAAAACGGCCTTTGGCCATCAGCTCCGCGACGATGCCCTGCAGGAACGCGTAGGCGTCCTCTTCCGGGTTGCCTTTGTCGATCGTGCTGACCTCGGTCGTTTTCGCCGTGATCGCTTTCGGCGTCATGAACATCAGCCGGTAGTGGCTCGGGTTCTCGAGGCCGAAGTCGACGTACGCGGCGCCGGCGGCGCGGAGGCGCTCGACCGGATCGGCAATCTGCGCGATGACGTTGAAGCGCTGCGCGAACGCGCGGAAGTCGCAATCGCACAGCTCGGCGAGCAGCGCTTCCTTGTCTTTGAAATGAAAGTAGATCGCGGTGGGGGAGTACTCGATCTTGTCGGCGATGCGGCGCATCGTCACCGACTCCACCCCTTCGCTAACAAAGAGCTCGCGTGCGGCATCCAGGATCAGGGTCCGGATTTCCTCGCGTTCGCGCTCTCGACGTTCTCTAGGTCCCAAAACGCTCCTCCGATACTTAACACTGTTAAGTTAAGTACCGAGCATCGGAAAGTCAAGGGGCGTTCTGCAGAATCACAAAAAAAGGTGCGAGGTCAGTCGGCGAGCTTTTTCATCAGCTCGTTGATCTGCTCGTACACGTGCCGGACGGAGTCGCCGACGACGACCGCGGTCGGATCGGGCAGCCGGTCCTCGACTTTGATCATGTCGAGGATCTCGTCGGTGGCGAAGAGAATGTCGGCGAGTTTGTCGAGCACACGCTCGGACATCGGGAGGTGAACTGCAGTCATCACGTCGGTCTCGAGGGATTTGTAATTCACTCTGCCTAGGAGTGATTTAGTTACCGAAATCCCTACCCTCAATTCGACAGATATTTGATGTGACGTTTTGGTTACGGCGTCCGGGCGGGGAGATGTCGGAGAGCTCCGACAGTGAGAGGGGAAGATGGCCGCCGCTGCGGCGGCCTGGATTCCGCGGAGCCGGCGATCGCGCGCGGGGACGGCGCGATCAGCTCATGGGGTGCGCGGCGACTGGGCGATCCGACTGGGCGATCGACGGGCGTTTTCCGTCGACCGCGGCCCGGCTGAGTGCCTTGTGTCGCCCGCGCGGTGTGTTGATCCTACAGATCGGGGATGACGCCTTCGCGGATGACCGGCCCGAAATCTTCTTCTTCAGGGCCTTTTTCGGTTTTCCGCTGCGCGCGCTTCTCGGCTTTTTCAGCCTGCCGCTCGCGCTTCTGCTGTTCTCGCTGCCGCTTTACGAATGAGGCTTGTGGTCTCGGCAAATCGCGCCTCCTGGAAAAAGATTCGAGGGCAGGATTGCTCCTGCCCTCGGGATGAACTGCAATCGTTGGGTGTGAAGCTTACACCGCAGTGACGTTCGCCGCCTGCAGGCCTTTCGGACCCTGCACGACGTCGAGCTCGACCGCAGCGCCTTCGGCGAGGGAGCGGAAACCGCCGCCCTGGATGGCCGAGAAGTGCACGAATACGTCGTCACCGTTCTCGGTCGTGATGAAGCCGAAGCCCTTGGCGTCGTTGAACCACTTGACATTGCCAGATGTTCTCATCTTTGAATCTCCTTTCTGTGCTGCCGTGTTCGGAGATTCTTCGTCTCGAGCTGGCAAATCACTGATGCACCGATCAACGGCATGAGGGTGCTTTGAATTCCGTTATCGTGCGTACTTATGCTTCGTTCGATTCTGATCGCCCTTTTCGCCCTGCCACTCTTCGCGCAACCGGCTCCCGTCAAGCACTCATTCGACGCGATTCGTCCCGACGCGATCCGCGCGCACACGAAGTTCCTCGCGAGCGACCTGCTCGAAGGCCGCGGCCCCGGGACGCGCGGCGACGCGCTCGCCACCAGCTACATCGCCTCGCAATTCGAGGCGCTCGGGCTCGAGCCAGCCGGTGACAACGGCACGTACTTTCAGAAGGTCTCGCTTCTCGGTATCACCACGGTTGCAGACGCGACGCGCATCTCGTTCGTGAAGGACGGCGCCGGCACGCTGCTGACGTATCGCGACCAGTTCGTCGGCGGCAACCAGACGCAGCAGCCGGAGGCGGCACTCGACTCCGAGATCGTCTTCGTCGGCCACGGTGTGGTGGCCCCTGAATACAAATGGGATGACTACAAAGGTGTCGACGTCCGCGGCAAAACGCTGGTGATGCTGGTCGACGATCCGCCCGCGACGACCGCGGAGCCGGAGCTCTTCAAAGGACGCGCACGCACGTACTACGGCCGCTGGACGTACAAACACGAGATCGCCACCGCAAAAGGCGCCGCCGCCGTGATCCTGGTCCACACCGATGCCGCGGCCGGCTACGGCTGGCAGGTCGTGCGGAACTCGTGGACCGGCGAACAGGCATACGTGAAGAACGCGGAAGGGCAGCACGCGCTGACATTCGCGGGATGGGTGACGCAGGCCACCGCGGCTGACCTCTTCAAATCGGCGGGCGTGGATCTCGAGAAGCTCACCGAGGCTGCACATCGTCGCGATTTCAAACCGGTTCCGCTCAACGTGCGGCTGCAAGGCAACGTGAAGAGCACGATCCGGCCGTTCGAGACGAACAACGTCGTGGCGCGTCTCGCCGGCAGCGACGCGAAGCTGAAGAACGAGGCGGTGCTCTACAGCGCACACCACGATCACCTCGGCATCGGCACGCCAGACGACGACGATCCGAACGACACGATCTACAACGGTGCGATCGACAACGCGAGCGGCACCGCGACGATCCTCGAGCTCGCGCGGGTCTGGAGCGAAATGAAGCCGCGCCCGAAGCGCAGCATTCTCTTCGCGCTGGTGGCCGCGGAGGAGCAGGGGCTGCTCGGCTCCGAATACTTCGGCGAACATCCGGCCATCCCGGCCGGCAAGATCGCGGTCGGGCTCAACCTCGATGCGCTGAATCTCTTCGGCGAAGTGACGAGCGTGACGATGATCGGCGCCGACCGCACCACGTTCTTCCCGACCGTCCAGAGCGTCGCAAAAACGATGAACCTGACGATCGTCCCCGACCAGGCGCCGGAACAAGGCTCGTACTATCGGTCCGATCACTTCAGCCTCGCGAAAGCCGGCGTCCCGGCGTTCTCGATCAAGCAAGGCGCCGAGGTCATCGGACAGCCGCAGGGCTACGGCGCCGCGAAAGTAAAGGAGTACCGCGACAAGCACTACCACCAGGCCAGCGACGAGTTCGACCCCACATGGGATTTCGCCGCCGCCGTCCAGGTCGCCCGCTTCGCGTTGTGGCTCGGCTACGAAGCCGCCCAAACCGAGCAGATGCCGATGTGGCTCGAAGGGGAAGAGTTTTACGGGGTGACGAAGAAGGTGAGGCAGTAGGGGGCGCGGTTCCTCGGAGTTTCTCGGGTTCCTCGGTTCCTCGGTGTTCCTCGGGTTCCTCGGTTCCTCGGGTTTTCCTCGGGTTTCCTCGGGTTTCCTTGGTTTCCGTTCCTTTGCTTGTCATCCCGCGCGTAGCGAGGGACCTGGGCGGGTGGCGCGCGTAACGCCTCCCCTCCCGCCCAGGTCCCTCGACTCCGCTCGCGATGACAGGTAGGTAGAGGCACTCCGAGGAACTCCGAGGAACTCCGAGGAACTCCGAGGAACCCGAGGAACTCCGAGGAACTCCGAGGAACCGAGGAACCCGAGGA
>DASVRB010000312.1:0-4130 GCA_036388835.1 Thermoanaerobaculia bacterium
TCTCCTCCCCGAGGAACTCCGAGGAACTCCGAGGAACCCGAGGAACTCGACGTCAGCCAGTAATCCGTTCCACCCTCATGTACGGCCGCAACGCCTCGGGCACGATTACCGAGCCGTCGGGCTGCTGATAATTTTCCAGCACGGCGACGAGTGTGCGGCCTAACGGCAGGCCGGAGCCGTTGAGCGTGTGCACGAAGGCGGTCTTTTTCTCGCCGCGATAACGGATGTTCGCGCGGCGCGCCTGAAAGTCGGTGAAGTTCGAGCAGGAGGAGATCTCGCGATACGTCTCCTGCCCCGGCAGCCACACCTCGATGTCGTACGTTTTCGCGGAAGAGAAGCCCATGTCGCCGGTCGAGAGCGTGATCACGCGATAGTGCAAGCCGAGGAGTTGCAGCAGCTCTTCGGCGTCGGCGACGAGCTGCTCCAGCTCATCCCACGACTGCTCGGGCGTCGTGAACTTCACGAGCTCCACCTTCTCGAACTGATGCTGCCGAATGAGGCCGCGCGTGTCCTTGCCGTACGAGCCCGCTTCGCTGCGAAAACAGGGCGTGTACGCGGTGTAGCGGATCGGCAGGCGCGACGTCTCCAGGATCTCGTCGCGGAAAATGTTCGTCACCGGCACTTCGGCGGTCGGGATCAGATAGAGCTGCTTTTCGTGCGTCAGCTTGAAGAGATCTTCTTCGAACTTCGGTAACTGGCCGGTGCCGCGCAGCGAGTCGGCGTTGACGATGAACGGCGGCAGCACTTCGGTGTAGCCCTGCCGTTCGTGCACGTCGAGCATGAAGTTCATCAGCGCGCGATTGAGCTTCGCCGCCGCGCCGGTGAGGATCGAGAAGCGGGCGCCGGTGATTTTCGCGGCGCGATCGAAGTCGAGGATGCCGAGTGATTCGCCGATTTCCCAGTGTGATTTCGGCGCAAAGTCGAACGACGGCTTCTCGCCCCAGTGACGCTCGACGCGATTCGCCGATTCATCACGCCCCACCGGCACCGACTCGTGCGGCACATTCGGGAAGTAGAGCTCGAGCGACTGCAGCTCCCGCTCGATCTCCGCCAGGCGGTCGTCGAAGGTCTTGATCTCTTCGCCCACCGACTTCATCGCGTCGATCTGCGCCGACGCGTCCTGCCTGTTCTTTTTGAGCGTCGCGATTTCCTGCGAGGCGGCGTTCTTCTGCGCCTTCAGCTGCTCGACCTGCGCGATCGCGCGGCGGCGCTCGAGGTCGAGCTCGACGTAGCGATCGAGGTCGACGGAGGCGCCGCGATTCTTCAGCGCCTGGCGGTAATGATCTGCGTTCTCACGGAGGTACTCACGGGCCAACATAGGCCGCGAATCATAGCCTCCGAATCAGCTCGCAGACCACCACCGTCGACGTGGCGTCAGTGGCGGACGGCGCGCGTGCGCGACGGCCTCGCGGCCGGCACCGAGAAATCGCCGGTGATCACGAGCGCATAGCTCTGGCGCGAGCCGAAGCCGAGGCGGTGCGCGTTGACGTCGATCGCAATCGTGCCGTTGGCCGGCTCCGCGATCGACACCACTTCCACGTTGTTCAGACGGTCGCGGACGCCGTTGCCAAAGTGCGCGGCGGTGGAAGTCCGCACCTGCAGATCGAGGTCATTCACGAGCTGCGGAGTGGTGTCTTCCGGCCCCGCGATGTGGCCCGGGGGATCGGTCCAGACCAGCACCGCGCGAAACGGCGTCCCCGCCTTCACCTCGACGTTCACCGTCGCGCTCGCGCCCTGCGTCAGGCCGTTGCTGAGCGGCACGTCGACGACCCGCAGCTTCCGCGCGTCGCCAGGAAAGTAGAGCGCGTCGTCGAGCACCGGAAAGCCCCACCCCTGCTCGTGCGACGGCACCGGAAGCGACGTCACGCGCGCATTGGTGACCGGGTCGCCACGGCGCGGAACGCGTCGCGCACCGGAGATCATCGTCGCCTTGAGCAGCGCCGCGCTCGGCGTGAAGCGATTCGACGCTTTCGCCACGCCGGTCGGATAGAAACCGTCGGTGTAGTACTGGCGGACCAGTGCCGCTGCGCCCGAGGCGGTCGGCGAGGCCCACGACGTGCCGGCCTGCCGGGTCACGTCGCACGTGTTCGGATCGTTGTCGAAATTCATGCTGCCGCCCTCGACGCGCGACGGGGCAACGAGGTCCGGCTTGATGCGGCCGTCGCGCGTCGGTCCGAACAGCGTGTAGAGCGCGAGCGTGTCGTCGTCGGTCGCCTGCATGCGCGTCCCGCCGACCTGCAGCGTGTTCTTCGCGCTGCCGGGGGCGGAGAGGGAGCGGAGCGGCGTCTCGCCGCGCTGGCCGAGGTTGCCGGTGTTGAAGACGACGAGGAGGTCGGGATGCGACCAGACGAACGCGTCGACGTCGTACGCGGTCTGCGGGTAGTTCGCGGTCGGCGGATTGATGCGCGCCCCCTGCCGGTCGCCCCACGAATTCGAATGAATGCGCGCGCCCTGGCGATACGCCTGCTCGAAGATCGGCGTCAGTTTCGCGGGGCAGCCGGTGCCGGGGAACTGCGTGCAGAAATCGCCGCCGAGGTAGCCGCCGTCCTGGATGATGAGCTGCGCGCCCGGCGCGATCGAGTCGGCGTCGTCATGGAACAGATGTGCGCCGCGGTCGCCTGCCGCCGAGGTGGCCGATTGCGTGCCGTGCCCCTGATTGTCGAACGAGTTCACCGCGCCCGGATCGTCGCAACCCTGCGCATTTGGGTACTGATCGCAGGAGTAGATGAAGTTGTACGCGATGATCTTGCGGCGCGTGCGGTCGATGTTCTGCCACGCCAGCCCACCCTGCGGCGTGCCGGTGTTCATCGGCGGTGGCGTATTGTCGGGCTCGAGCAGGAAGCACGAGGTGAAGTCGACTCCGGTGTCGAGGATGGCGATGACCTGCCCCTGACCGTGGATCCCACGATCGAACAGCGGCGTCGGGCCGGTCGGCGAGCCCGACTGCATCGATCGGTACGCGACTTCGTCGGCGGAGGCGGTCAATGCCACGAGCAATACCGCAAATAATTTGCGCATCTGGCCTCCCAACGGCAGCGGCTGGATTCCAATTCCGGTTTAGCATCGATCGACGTGAAGCGTCTCCTTCTCCTGTTGTCGTTCGTCCTCGGCGCATATGCCGAACCGCGTGCGATCAACCCCGCCGAGCGCGAGGCGGTCGGCATCGTGGCCGCGTTTCTCGCACACGGCCCGACCGCCATTCACGCGCGGCTCGCACCCGCTGCACCGTTGCGCTCGCTCGCCGAGGGCGACGCGCTGCGCGAGCTCGAAGTGCGCACCGGCCCGCGCACGGGCGCACGCTGGACGTTGCAGACGGTCGAAGGGAGCGCGAACGAGGTCGCCTTCCGCGTCACGTTTTCGAGCGGCTACGAGGACGGCCTACTCTTCCGGATGAAAGGCGACCGCGTCCATGAATTGCTGACCCTGGCCGAGGTCGTCCCGGTGGAGCGGCGGCCGCTTCCGCCGCCGGAGTCGACGGGAGATTTTCGGTGGCCGAAGCGGCCACCGCTCCACAAGACCTCGCGTTCCATCACGCCGCTGCTCATTTCGGCGATTCTGCTCGCTGCGCTCGCGGCCTTTGTTCGAAAAGCGCGCGTGCTTCTGATCATCCTCGCCCTTGCCGCGCTCGGCGCGGCGCTGTATCGGCCGGCCGTGACGCCGCCGCTGCCGTTCGTCGAGCTGCGCGACCTCGCGTCGTTTCGAATGGCGCTCGCGCGCGGCGACGATGCGCGCGCGCCGGCAGGAAACGAGATCGCGCAACTCTGGCTGCTGCAGAGCGGCGCGCCTGGTGTGCTCCCCCGCGCGGCTTCGTCTCAACTGGCGGAGCTCGTGCGCGCCCGCGTGGCGCTGGCGAACGACAAACAGGAGGAGGCGCGGAAGGCGTTCGACCGCGCTTTCGCGATGAAGCCGCGGCGCGACGATCTCTTCGCCGAGGCCGCGGCGTCGCTGGAGTCGTTCCGCGGCGAGGAAGAGTTCCGTGGCTCGCGCGACGCCTCCATCTACTACACGCGTGCGGTGCAGCAGGCGGCGAGCGGGAACATCGAGGAGGCGCGGCGCGAGCTGCATGTCGCGTGGAAACTCCGGCCGCGGCCGCGCGAGGAGCTGGTGCGCGACGCACGTCTGTTCCCGCT